>JALYMX010000342.1 GCA_030773495.1 Actinomycetota bacterium
GCGGTCGTCCTCGCCGCCGTCGGAGCGACCCGGGCGCTGATGGCGCCGAGCGCGGACCGTGCGGTGATGCGGGGGAACTTCAACATCGCGGTGGCCGAGTTCGCCGCCGTCGGGCGAGGTGGCAGGCCGGAAGCCTCGCCCGACGCCCTCGCCCTCGCCCTCGCGGTCCACGGCCGCCTGCGTGACGAGCTGTCGGCCATCTCGAGGGAGGGTTTCGAGCTCGAGCTCCGGCCTCCGGCAGAGACGGGGATGCTCGAGGGAGCGACGCCCGCACGCCGGGCCGCGGCCGCCGCCGAGTTGGCGCGCCGAATCAGGGCCGACGTGATCGTCTACGGGACCCTCGAGCTCGGCGACCGCAGCCGGTTCCGGCCGGAGTTCTTCGTGAGCGAGGCCAAGCTCTCGGGAGCCGAGGAGCTCTTCGGGCAGTACCAGCTCGGCTCGCTCGTGGAGGCCCCGGGCAACATCACCCTCAATCCGGTCGTGCAGCGGGACGTGCGGGACGAGGTGCTTGGGCGCACCCGGGCGTTGGCGGAGTTCATCCTCGGGCTCAGCTATCTCGCCGTGTCCCAGCCACAACCTGCGCTCGACCACTTCGAAGCGGCTCGGAACGCTCCGGGGTGGGACGACCGGGACGGCAAGGAGGTGCTCTTCTTGTTGCTCGGCACGGCGGCGGCCAAGGTGGGAGACCTGGACAGGGCACGACTGGCCTACGAGCGGTCGCTGGCGATCGAGCCCGAGTACGCGCGAGCCCGGCTGGGCCAGGCCGACCTCGTCTTCCAACGCTCCCGGGGCGACTGCAGAGCGGAGACCGTCGATCCCGGCGGGCTGCGTCATTCCCGGGAGATGTTCGAGGGCGCCTTGACCGCCCGGGTGCGTCCCGCTCTGTCGGACGTCTCGGTGAAGGCGGCGTTCGGGCGCGGGCGGGTGCACCTGTGCCTGAGCCAGGCGGGCCTCTCCGATCACTGGATGGACGCCGAGCGGGACTTCGAGCACGTCGTGGATGCGTACATGAGGGGCAACCAGCGCGTTCGCGAGCTCGCTGCCGAGTCGTACGCCAACCTCGGTCTGGTCCATCTCCCTGCCGTCGGAGACCCCGACGGCGTGGCCCGGTACCGGAAGGCCGAGGCTGACTACGCCAAGGCCGTCGACCTCACCCGCGACGACAGCCGGAAGGCGCTGTTCCACAGCATGCGTGGCTTCATCCTCGGTCGCCTCGGCGAGGAGGAGGAGGCCGACGAGGCCTACCGGCAGGCGATCGCACTGGAGCGCGACCCCACGACGCGCGCCGGGTACGAACAGGCACGGGCGAGGCTGGCCGAGGAGCTCAGGTGACGTCGAAGTAAGCGCAACGATTGTGGGGGCGGGTCTGGATGCAGTAGGAGCCGGCGGGATCGTCGCGCTGGGTGGCGAGCTGATAGACGAGCCGGCCGGAGTCATCCGTGCGTGCCGCGGGGAGCGTCGTGGCGTACCTCTCGGCAATGTAGAGGTCGAGCTCGACGGTCTGCCTCGGTGCCGGGCTGGCCACCGCGAACCGGAAGGTGGTGCCCGGAGGCGCCGCCTTCGGGCCGAGGGTCTCCAGCACGGGTCGGTCGGGCAGGGAGACGGACACCCTCGTGGTGGCCGTCTTCCGGCCCTGCGTTGCGGTGACCTCGTATGACCCCACCGGGTCGAGCACTGCGACCACGAGCTCGCGGGAGCTGTCGTCCGCCTCTGGTAGCTGCCTCACGCGACCGTCGGGCAGTCGGACGTGCACGGCGACGGGTCCGTGCGCCGACCCGGTCACGCACACCAAGGTGGCGTCCCCGACGGCGATCGCCGAGCTGTTGGCCTCTACCGTCAGTGGCGCCTCCGGGTCGGAATCGCAGCCGTCGGTCGCCGCGAGGGGAGGACTCAGTTGGGCGGCCACGCCTTCGGGGGGAACGTCGCGTCGACGCAGATGGCCGCCGCTCGAGGTGGCGACGAGCGTCGACCCGGTCTGCCCCGCGGACGAGAGCGTCGTCGTCGCTGTGGGCGCCCTGTCCTTCGTTGTCGCGGTGCCTGACGTCGTCCTCGTCGAAGCAGACGTCACAGACGCCGCAGAGGTCCCCGCCGTCGACGACGGGCCCGCGCCCGTCGTCGTCGTCGGCTCGGACGTCGGCGGCAGGGAGGTTCCGACCACGACGCCGGTCCCGTCGCCGCCGCTGCAAGCCCCGAGGACGACGAGGGTGGACGCCACGACCGGCACGAGGAAGCGCCGGCGAGGCGTCCGGGTCGGGCCCGCTCGCGCTCTCGTGCCCGGATGGCGTCTCTGGCTCGTCCGAGCCCGAGGAGCCGGAGTCATCGTCGATCGTCCAAGCGACGGGCCAGCTCAGCCAGCGTCGCTCCGCCGCGCACCGCGGCGACGTCGCGCAGGTGGTCGACCACCGAGTCGCGGTCGCGCCGGCTGGAGCGGGTCGCGAACGCCCAGCGGTACTCGTTCTCCAGCTGCGCAGGGTCCGTCGGCTCTCCGAGGAGGAATCGGGTCAACGCCAAGTCGGCGGCCACGACGCGTTCCCAGAACCCCTCGGGATCCCCGCGACCCGGACGCCGTGGGCCGGAAGGGCCCGACACCGCCGGCGTGACCGACCCGAGCGCCGCCGCCACCTCCGCCTCGGGCACCCGCATCCCGGCAAGCGTGGCCAGCTGCAGCCAGTTGAGGGTGTGATAGGGCGTCGCCTCGCCTACGAGCGTCGAGCGGAGGTCGCGGGCCTCGGCATAACGACGGGCGGCCTCGACGAGGTGGTGACGCCTCTCGTCGCCGCCGGAAAGGGTCGCCGCCTTCTTGTGGAAGCTGCCCAGGAGGGCGAGGCGCTCGGGCGTCTCACCGAGGCCCAGGGCGAGGCCGAGGTGGCGCTCGGCCGCGTCGACCAGCTCCTTGACGTGGATGTCGACGTCGACGTCGACGCCGTCCCCGCCCCCGCTTGTGCCCGGGGGCGCCCGACGGTCGCGCACGCGGCACTGGGCCAGGCGCACCTCGAAGTTGCCCAGCTGCTCGAGGAGCTTGACGGGAGCGGCGTTGCCCTGCGGGTGGTCCCACGCCTGCCGGTAGCACTCGACCGCCTTGTCGTAGGCGCCCAGCTCCCCGTAGGCCACCCCGAGCTCGTACAACACGAGGGGGATGTCCCATCTGTGACGGGCGAGCCCGCCTCGATGGCGGTCCAGCTCTTCGAGCAGCTCCTCCTCGCGCCGGGAGATGTCGTCGAAATCGGGGAGGCCGATCTTCCCCGCCAGGACCGTGATCGTCCTCACCCGCCGGACCAGCTCGTCGGGGCTCACCATGGCGGCACTCCCGCCCTCGACCACGACGGAGCTTCGTAGCCGGTACCCGGGATCGCCGTAGCACTGGAACGCGGCCCACGTGGCCGACCCCGGGAAGCTCTCGTGCGCCTGCTGGCGGCTGCACTGGACGGCGGCGCCGAAGAACGCACCACCGAGGAGCTGGCGGTAGAAGGTCTCGGCGAAGACCACGGCGGCGGCGTCGTCAACGGCCCACCCGGCGGCCACCACGGCCTGAACGCCAATGCGCATGAGCTCTCGGGCGACGCTGGCCGCCAGCCGGTTGGCATGGGCCATCCCCCCCGACGTGTCGCCGACGCGCCCGAGGTGGCAGCAGTTGAGGAACACCAGCTCGGGAACGGTCGGGAGCTGGCGTACCACGTTGGCGGTGATCGACGTCTCCTCGTCGATGACCACTCCCGAGCTCGAGGAGTCGTCCGGCTCGAACCGGCCGTGGGCGGCGATGTGCAGTATCCGCCAGTCGTGTGCGAACAACGCGTCGAGCGCCCGCCGCCCTGTCGTGCCCGTCAGCTCGGGGAACGAGTCCAGCAGCTGCCTCCCGTCCGCTCCCCACACCAGCGCCCGCACGTCGAAGTCGTTGCTCCCCAGTGCCTGGGCGACGGCCAACGCCTCCCTGCTGGCTCCAGGCAGAGGACTCGTGCCCCTGGGAGGCGGGGGGTTGCCGATCACGAGGACCCGGTTTCCAGCCGGGGCGCGGGCGGTGTGACGAGCCCCCTCCGTCTCGCGGAACTGGCGCAGCAGGCCGCCCCGCAGCGCCAGCTGTCGAGCGCGGGTGCCCCCGAACCGTGCGGTGAGCGCCTCCCATGGAAGGTCCGCCGTGTTCTCGTCCACGATCAACTGGAGGTTCTCACTCCTCGCCAGGTCGCTCTTCAACTCGTTCGGCAGGAGCAGCTCGTAGAGGGTGTGGCCGACCTGCCCCCCCGGGCGCGCGTCGCGGGTGGCGCCCTCGACGAGCGTCTCGACGGCCCGAAGGTCGATGGGCACCTGCATCCGGTCGGCGCGTGCTCGCCGCCCGATGGCGGTGAACTCGAGCACCGACGTGGTCCTGGCCGGGGGAGCCGCCTCGGACTCCACCTGTTGCTCGCGACGGAGGTTTCGGATGATCACCCGTTGCCAGTCGCCCGCCTGCTCCGGGCCCGAGAGCGAGGCAGGGAGGCCTCCCTCCCCGTTCCGCAGGCGCTCCTCGAGCACGAACTCGGTGTGGCCCGCGGTGTCGACCTGGGCCAGGTCCCGTGAGCGACGCACGGCGTGGGCGACCCGCTCCGCCTTGTCGCTCAGCACCTCGAGGATCTCCAGGCCTGCGATCCTCGCCCGCTCCCATGCCCGAGCACCGGTGCGCGGGTCAACCTGGCGGTGCAGCGCCTCGTTGGCCGCGGCCACGCCGTCGGCGAGGGCGGCGACGCAGCTCTCCACCGACATGGCCCCCACACCGGCGGTGCCCATCGGCACGGCCGAGAGCTCGAGGAGCTGCAGCTCCAGGACCCGGTCAGGCCCGGGTTCGGCCTCCAGCCAGCGGATGGCATACCGGAGGAGGCCGGCTGACACCGCGATGGTCAGCTTCTCGCGGGTGAGCTCTCCGGGGAGGTCGAGCCCGACCACGACCGCCCCCGGCGGGTAGCCCATGCCCTTGCTCCCGCTGCGGTTCGGATTGTCCACCACGATGGTGTCGCCGACCCGCTCGGGGTAGTGACCCAGGAGCTGGCGCGTGCTGAGCCTCCGGCCGAGGCGCTCGTCGAGAAAGGCCTCGGCGCCGCCGATCGGCGTGCCCGCGAAGTGCCCGACCAGCACGTGGCGCCCGGCGCACTCCAAACTCCCGTGGACGGCCGCAACCGTGACCGGCTGCCGTCCGGCACCCGCCATCGCAGTGGTGCCGCCGGTGCCCGTCACCGTGTCGAGCCCCCGCTCGAGCGAGCCATCGCCCCTCCCGATTCCCGAGCCGTGGATCTCGTTACGCTGCCCGCCGGATGCCGGCAGCGCCACCCACCGTGCCCCGTCCCGGCTTCGAGCAGGTGGTCCTCGCCACTGGGCACATGACGGACCGCCCGCACCGCTCCGCGCCGCGCTTCCCGGCGTCGGACGAAGAAGCGGTGACCGAGGCGATCGAACACACCCTCCGGCGCTGGGGCGTGGGCGAGGGCGCTCTGGTCATCAGTGGGGGCGCGCGGGGCGCGGACATCCTCGTGGCGGAGCAGGCGATGGCCCGGGGTGCCGAGGTATGGCTCTTGGTGGCGCTCCCCGACGACGAGTTTCTCGCCGCCTCGGTGGACGCGCCGGGCGGCGACTGGGCGGCGCGGTACCGCGACCTGCGCCGGCGGTGCCCCACCTGGTTCCAGACGGAAGAGCTCGGGCCCGCGAGGGACGACGAGGACGTCTTCGAGAGGAACAACAACTGGTGCCTGGAGGCGGCCCGGGCGCAGGCTCCACCGGGCGGACTCCGCGTGGTGGCCGTGTGGGACGGCCGGCCGGGAGACGGCCGGGGCGGCACCTCCCACCTCGTCGAGCAAGCGCGGCGCGCCGGCGCTTCTGTGGAGGTGATCCATCCGCCTGCCAGCCTTTATCCGTGAAGGGACCTGGACCTGACGGGCGCGGGGCGTGCCCGGGGACGGGGGCCACCGCTCCCCGGCACAGCAGCCCCTCAGCCCGTCGTGTCTTCCGCCGGCGGGCGCGCTCAGCCCAGCGCCGCCCACGTCCGCGGTCCCACCTTGCCGTCGACGTCGAGTCCCCTCGCCTGCTGGAAGGACCGAACGGCCTGCTCCGTCGCCGGACCGAAGTCCCCGTCCACCACGAGCTGGGCTCCATGGGCCACCAGGCGCTCCTGGAGGCGCCTCACCTCCGGGCCCTCGGCCCCGCGCTTCAGCAGTGGTCCGGTGGCGGCCGGGCCCCCGGCGGCACCGGCGCCACCACCACCGCCCCTCACCTCTGCCACCAGGCGGCGGGCATCGTCGGGGGTCCCCATGAACTCGTAGTGCATGGCGTCCTTGCGGCCCGTGTAGTTCCCCCCCCAGCGGAAGCTCTTGCTCGTCCACAGCTCGACCATCCACGAAGGCATGTCGGTGATCAGCTGGGGGCCCATGGGATTGGCCGGTGCGTTGAGATCCACGGCGAGTCCCCAGGAGTGGTTGGACGGCCGGTTGGTGCCCCTGATGGCGCGGTTGGCGAAGCCCCAGCACTGTCCGTGTCGCAGCCCGTACCCCCGATTGGTCGTCTCGTTGACGAGCCACTCGACGAGCGGGCCGAGCTCGGCCCGCACGGACAAGGCGATGCCGCCGGCCCGCACTGTGGTCATCTTCGAGCTGTTGTCGCTGGGCCAGCCGGGCCCCCACCCCCGGGCAGCGGCACTCGTGTCGCCCTTGGGGATGACGGCTCCGCCAAGGTCGTCCTCGGGACACTCGTGCTCGTCCGGGGGCTCGATCGGCTCCAGCTCTGACTCGTCGGTTTGCAGGTCGCTCATCGTGCTCCTTCCGTTCCCCCCGGTGCTGCAGCAACGGCGTCGGGACGCGACGCCTCCCGCTCGGCACTCGGCTCGTCAGCCACGACGACGAGGTCGTGGACCGGTTTCAGCCCGACGCCGTCGGCGTCGCGGCCGCTGATGCGGTACACGCCGGGCGTCAGCGGCGGCAGCGTCACGGTGGCGCGGCCGTCGCTGCCCAGACGCCCCGTGCTCCCCAGGCGGGCCCCGGTGTCCACGTTCTCGGACTCCACGGCGACGTTGAGCACGGGCCCCGCCGTCGCCAGGGTGACCTCGAGCGGCTCGCCCGGCGGCAACACGTCGTCCACCTCCAACCGGAACCCGTCGGCCGGCGAGCCCCGGTACAGCGCCAGCGGCTCCCAGGTGAGCAGGCCGCTCACCTGGACGAGCACAGGGTCGAAGTTCTGGAGGCTGGCGTGGCTCTCGGTGGCGTAGACCTCCCGGGCCTCGGTGGAGAGCTCGATCGGTGTCGCCGACACGCGCGGCACCGTGCCGTCACCGCCGAGGTCCCGGCCGTCGAGCAGGTTCAGGATCTCGACCCGGCCGTCGCGCAGCGTGGCCGACTGCCGGGTGGGCTGGAAGATGCCGACGACGGGAGAGATCTGGTAGCGGCCGTAGCCGCCGGCCTTGTCCACCGCAGCGGCGATCTCGCCGTGGAAGGCCGCCGCCGCCGCCACCTTGGTCTGGTCCACCCCGTCGGGGAGCCCGGTGACCTCGGTGATCTTCTTCATGGTGCCGCTGCCGTCGTCGATGCAGGGGTACACGGGCAGAAGCTGGTGGACCGACGTCAGCGAGCGAAGCAGCTCCGACAGGTCGAGCTTGAACGGCCCGACGCCCTTCGTGAACCCGTGGACGAGGTAGTCCAGGGCGTTGAGCGACCCGCGGTAGGGGGTCCCGAACGTGACGAGGGCCCGGCTCATCTCCCATCCGCCCAGGGCCTCGAGGAAGTAGCGGGCCACGAGGCCGCCCATGGAATGCCCGAGCAGCACGAACTTGGCGTCCTGCTTGCCCGGGAGCTTGCGGTACGCCTCGAGCCACACCGGCGCCTGCTCGGCGAGGCGGTGGGCGGCGACGCGGTTATCGCGCCGCCAGTCGTAGGGGAACTCGAACCAGTTGAGGCCCTCGACCAGCTCGAACTGCTCGAACAGCCGCCGCTTCACCTTGCCGTAGCCGTCGATCTTCCAGAACCCGGGAAGCAGGTGCAGGTCGGGCATCAAGCGGGTGGCTCGCACGCCGTCGCCCAGGTCCAGCTTCTCGGGGTCGTCGTGCTCGAGGCGCAGGTCCTTCACGCTCCCGCCGAGGGTGACCAGGCCCCGCCACGCCGCACCTGGCGAGATGGCCCACACATCCTTGCCGTCCTGCTGGAGGACGCTGCCCAGGATCCCGGGCAGGAGCACGACGATGTCGTCGACGGGGGTCTTCTCAGCCATGGTTTCCTCTCACGCGAGGTCGAGGTCGACGACCTCGAAGGCGAACGACATGTCCTGCGCCTCGACGAGGCCTTGCGCCGGGTGCCTGGCGGCGCCGGGCGGCTCGCTCCCGGCCCCGAAGCGCTGGTGGGGGAGCAGGGACGTGCGGTAGATGCCGATGCTCTTTCCCTGGACGGCGTCGAGGAGGCGGGCGCCGGTTCGTACGAGGGTGGCCACCGCGGCCGCGGAGCCGGCGACGACGGCGGCGTGGGGAGCGGCCAGGCCCAAGCCGGCGAGTACGGCGACGGCGCCCTTCACCTCGTGGCTCCCTGCCTCGCGGGCCAGCAGGTCGGCGAGGTCGAGCTCCCGCTGGTCGTCCTTGGCGACCCACACCGCCAGGTCGACGAAGCGGCCCACGGGGCCCTCGTACACCAGCAGGTCGTCGAAGGGCAGGCGGTCTCCGTCCTTGACCCGGTCGAAGCGGGAGGTGACGGCACGGTACGGCTCGCCGGAGCCCTCCGGCGGTGCCGTCACCACCAGCGCGTCGACCCGCACCGTCGAGGACAGGAGCGACCGGTTGCTGTGCACGGTGAGCTCCTTCAGACGCACCGCGACCCGCTCGGGGACCCTCGTCGCGCTGCGGGGGACGACCAGGCGGAACGACGGGTCCGGGCGCTCGTCCACCTCGAAGGTCGGCTCCTTGTCGTCACCGCCACGCTCCACCGGGTGGAAGACGAAGTCGAACCAATCGACGCGGTAGCGCGTCGGGCGCACCTCCGCCTCCGCGGGCCGGGCGTCGCGCCGACCGGTGTCGAGGTCCGCCACGAGGCGCTCCAGCGCCGAGACGGGCTTGTCGTCGGCTGCCCCTCTCGCCTTCACGCCTGCCTGCTCCAGCCGCCGCAGGCCGTTGACCTTGGCGTCGGAGACGATGGTGACGAACGTCTCCGGGCGAGGAGCGGTGGCCGGGACCGCCGGTGGCCAGAACAGCTCGATGCCCTCGAGCACGCCTGCTGCGTTCCGGCCGAGCTCGTAGCTCTCGTTGCTCTCGAGAGTGACGCCGTCGGGCTCCGCCGTCGTCTGGAGGCTCACGGCGCCGGAGATGCCGACGTCGAGGACGCTCACGTAGCGCGTCTCCGACGAGCGGTTGTGGAACCGGACGACGACCCGGTCGCCGGAGAAGAGGTGCTCGCCGGAGCGAGACAGGTGGGCCTCGCCTCCCCCGGCGAGCTGCCGGGTGTAGGACACGTCCACGTCGTGGGGCAACGCCGCCCGCCCGGCGCCCGAGGCGAGCTCACGTACGTGGGTGGCGCGGGCCAGCGTCTGCAGGTCGTTCGCCAGCAGGGCGAGGGTGCCGTCGGAGACGAGCTTCGGTGCCTCGTGCAGGGCCTCACCGACGGCGTCGAGCACGAGCAGTCCGTCTTCGTCGAGGCGCACCGTGGCGAGCACACCGGCGCCGACGGCCGCCACGGTCGGTTCCACCACGCGCACGTGGGGCGACCCGCGGAGGGCTTCGACGACGAGGGAGCGGTCGGGGTGGTCGGTGGGGACGACGGCGACGGGGCGGGCGCCCAGCGCCACGGCGGTGGGATGGGCGGAGGCGCCGGAGGGCAACCCGTCGGCGGTGACGCCGTGGAGAAGAAGGCGGGCCGCATCGCCGATGATGCGGTCGACAACCGCCGTGGCCAGCGGGCGGCGGGGGTCGCCTCCAGGCCCGACGACGGCGTAGGTGTCGCCCTCGGCCATCCCGAACACGGCGGCGCCGTCGAGCAGCGCCACGCCGCCGGCCACCCGGACGGGCAACACCCCGGTCTCGTCACGCTGTTCGGTGGCGAAGAGGAAGCGGTTGAGCGGGCCCTCGAGCTCCGGCCGCTGCTGCGGCACGATGTCCACCACCGCGGGGCGCACGAGGTCGAGAAGCCCGCGCCACGTCAGCAACCCCGCCGTCGCGCTCTTGAGGATGGGCACGAGGGTGCTGGTGAGCGCGCCGTGCGGGCCGCCGAGGGTGGTGTCGGCCAGCTCGTAGGCGCTCTGGTCGGGTGAGCAGGCCACCAACCGGACGGCCGTCGGGTTGTCGTCGCCGATCGCCGCGCCGCCGCTCGCGTCGGATCGCACGCGGGACCACCGCCGCTCGAGATCGGCCCACGGGAAGGCGGCGAGTTGCCCGTCGGCTTTGGGCAGCGTGGCGGCGTCGCGCGACATCCGCGCCGAATGGCAACAGTCGAGGATCGTGGTGACGTTCTCCGTCTTCTCGCTCAGCTCCAGTTGCAGGAGGCTGAGCTCCTGGGCGAGGACACCGCGGAAGGTGTCGCTCGAGCGGTCGTCGATGTCGGTGGGGACTATGAAGTGCAGCCACCGCGGCGCTGTGGGGTCGGAGGCGGCGAGGGCGTTGCGCTGCCGGCCGCCGTGGCCCGAGTAGTACACGACGGCGGCGTCGGCCGAGGTGGTGTCCTCGATCAGCCCCCGGTAGCGCTCCACGATCCCATCGCGGCTGGCGTCACCCTCGATGGCCCTCGTGACGGTGAAGCCGAGCGAGGTCAAGGCGTCGTCGACCACCTCGACGTCGCTGTGCACGCCCCGCAGCCCACCGGTCTGACTGCCGACGATGAGAGCCCGTTTAGCCACCCGTCAGCCTCCCCCCAAAGCCCGGTCGCCAGCTTGGCATGAATCGAGGATCTTTTCACCCCCCTTTCTTTGGAAGATCCGTCACAGGACCGCGGTGCACCTCTGGGAGGTTCCCGAGGCATCAGGGAGGGCCCCGTCGTACTCTTTGTCGAGTATGACGTGCCGTCGTGCGGTTCGGCGGGCGAGTAGGGGAGGCCCGATGGCGAGCGAGCAGAGCGGAGCGGCCGAGGTCGTCCAACTTCGCGACGACACGGACAAGGCGGTGCTGTTCATCAGCCACCGCCACGAGGACGTGGCCGTTGCCGACGCATTGCGCAGGTTCGTCGATGCGCGCACCGGGGGCCGGGTGCGGGTGTTCCAGTCGTCGTCGTCGGACGCCGAGGGGCCGAAACAGGGCCAGAACATCACGGCAGAGCTGCGACGGGCCCTCTGGCACGCCAACGTCGTCGTCCTGATCTACACCACGCCGGACCACGACTGGTCGTACTGCATGTGGGAGTGCGGGGTGGCGCAGCTCCCCGAGCCGTCGGACACCAGGATCATCGTGTTCCAGTGCGCCGAGCACGTTCCGCCCGTCTTCGCCGACCAGCTCCGTGTGGAGGTCAAGAACGAGCTCGACATCGAGAAATTCGTGACCGACCTCCTCACCGACGAGCAGTACTTCCCCAAGCTCGGTGAGGCCGTCACCGCGTTCCGGCCGGGGACCGAGCCGGTGAAGGAAGCGGCGCGAGACCTCCACGGGCGCGTCCAGCAGCTCGTGGACATCGCCGACACCGTCGAGGAATGGCCGCCGTACCCGCAGATGACCCTGGAGCTGCGCGACGAGCACACCGAGCGCATGCGCCTGGCCGAGGGCTCGTCGGCGGAGCGACTGGACGTGGCGCGGCCGATCGTCGTGGACGCCGCCGTCGTGATCGGAGGCGACAGCCAGGTGGGGCGCATCTTCGGCGTGCCCGGGTTTCCCAGGACGCCCCTCGTTCCGGGCGTGCCGCTGAGTCAGCTCGTCTCGAGCTGGCAGCACGACACGGCGACGCCCGGCTCCCGGTGGGTCGACGCCATCTGCACCCAGATGATGGCCGCCGTGCGCGGACAGTTCCCCACGCTGCGCTGGGAGCTGATGCGCGGCGTCGACGAGCTGGACCTGACCTGGTACGGCCCCGTTCTCCGCTACTACAAGAAGATCGCCCGCCGCCGCTGCACCGAGTTCGATGTCGTGTTCTGCAAGTTCCAGCTCGACGCCGACGGCCGGCCGAAGATCGGCGTGCCCGACGTCGAGGACGAGGTCTGACCGGCTTTCAGAGGGTGAGCGGGAGCGCCATCGGGTGTGGTGGCGGAACCGGCCAGTGCGACCATTTGTTCCCCTTGACTTCGTACGGCCGGGCGTCGAAGCTGTGCGACGCTCCGCGGGCACCCGGGGAGCGAACCACTCGGAGGGGCGGTGGGGGCCGGGGGCGAGCGACGTCGACCAGGAAAGCCCGCCGAGCGCCTTCCTGACCGCCGGCGGGAATGCGTGGGGACAGCTGCCGCTCCGGTGCTGCAGGCCTATGGCGGCTCTTCGCGTTCAAGTGGGGAGCTGACGTCGGCGGCGTCCAGGTGAGGTCCACCAATAGGGGGCAGGGGCCCCGCCATCGTTGCGGCTTCTCGACGGCTGCGACGACAGGAGGCCCATGCGGTGAGCGACGGTACTGGCCTGGCCGAGGCACTCGTGGGACTGGACGGGTTCGGGGGCTCGAGGTGACTGAGACGGCCGCCGAGGTCATCATCGACATCGAGGCGACGGCCGAGCTGATGGGCTGTGCGACGTGCGGCACCCGGGCCGAAGCCCACGACCGTATGCCCGTCGAGATCCGGGACCTGGCCTGCTTCGGGAGGGCCGCTCGGTTGGTGTGGCACAAGCGGCGGTGGCGCTGCGCCGATGCCGACTGCGAGGCCAAGACGTGGACGGAGACGTCGGCGCACATCTCCGCCCGCACCGTGCTGACCCGTCGTGCGGGCTGGGAGGCGTGTCGCCAGGTGGGCGCCAACGCCCGCCCCGTCACCGGCCTGGCCCGAGAGTTCGGCGTGTGCTGGTCGACGGTGATGGACGCCGTGGTCGAACACGGCACGCCCTCGTCGAGGACCCGATCCGGTCGGTCCGACGACGAACTTGGTGTGGACGAGACCTCCTACTTGAAGGCCACGCCCGACCATCCCACCCTCTACGCCACCGGGCTGGTCGATCTCGACCGGCGCATCGTGATCGACATGGTGGCAGGGGAATGCGGCCGCTGACCTGCGGCGATGGTGCGAGGACCAGGATCCGGCGTGGCTGGCCGGGATCGCTACGGTGGCCACCGATCTGGCCGAGTCCTACCGGGCCGGGCTGTCGCCCCACCTCGCTCACGCCGAGCGGGTGGCCGACCCGTTCCACGTCGTGCCCGTGGCCAACCGCTGCGTCGACACGGTGCGTCGCCGGGTGCAGAACGAGACGCTCGGCCACCGGGGCCGCAAGGCCGATCCCCTCTATCGCATCCGCAAGCTGTTGCTCACCGGCACCGAGCGCCTCGATGAGCGGGGCAACCACCGGGTCCTGCTCGGCCTGCGCGTGGGCGACCCGCACGACGAGGTGCTCGGTGCCTGGCTGGCCAAGGAGTCGGTGCGGGACATCTATCTCACCGAAGACGCCACCGAGGCCGAGCTGCTCGTCGACAAGGCCATCGCCGGCTGCTGCGCCGACGACGTGGAGGAGATCCGCTCCCTCGGCAAGACCCTCTCGTCGTGGCGGACCGAGATCCTCGCCCACCATCGCACCGGCTCCAGCAACGGCCCGACCGAAGGCCTCAACATGGCGGTCAAGCAGGTGAAGCGCTGTGGCCGAGGCTTCCGTTCGTTCGAGAACTACCGGCTGCGCGTGCTGCTCCACGCTGGTGGCATTCGATGGCCCGAGCGAGCAACGGTCCCGCCACTGCGTCCGCGCGCTCCCCACTCAGACGCTTAGGGCCCCTATGGCGAACGAGCCACGCATCGCCACGAGGCGTTGGTCGAGGCGTTGCCGGTGTTCATCTCCGCCGACGTGATTCGGCCCGCCGCTGAGCTGGCTGGCGGGCAGCGGCCCCGCCCTGGGCGCCGTGTGGGCGCGCACCATGGCGGCATGCAGGGAGCCCCGGACAAACTCCAACCTACGCGTGAAGCGTTTACGCAGGGCCTCACGCCACCTCAGCCTTTCCGCCTTCGGTCATCCCCGCTACATCCGGCCACCTTCCGCGCCGTGAAATTCCATCCGCTCGCAATAAATGTCCGCAGTCACCGTGTCCACTTCCGCGGTATCCATCGAACGCGAGAGTCGAAAGATCCCAAGCTGGAACAAGTCGATCCGCGCCGCCTCGTTCTGCAAGTCGCCAGTCAAGAACACGAACGAACCCCTGCGCTCCTGGTCCTTGCCGTTGTTTCCCTTGACAACGAAGTCGTCGTGCCAATTGATCCACGGCTGAGCCGCGGCGGCAGAACTGGTGATCCGAAGGTTGGGAAAGTTGATGAAGTGCTGGTCGGTCGCGATCGGATCCGCGATTCGTGCTCGCACGTGCAGGCTGACGGTGAACGGATCCACCCGTTTGACTCTCGTGCAATCGATGCATCAATGGCAACCCGGAAGGCTCCCTGGTTCGTGCCTTTTGGGCAGCGCGACAGCTCTTCCATCACTCGATGTGCATCGATCAGCTCGGGAGCCAGCTTCACAGTCATCTCGATAGGGTCACTCGACCCGGCTGACCTCGGAGATGACGGCGTCGAAGAAGTCGAGCTGGGTATCGGCTCTGCCGGCGAAGTCAAGGCCGATGGTAACTGTTCACCACCCGGGTCGCTCACGGGCCTGGGCCCGCCGGTTCGGGTATCCATGCGTTGCCCTGGAACAGTCGGGTGAGGACGTCGAGGTGCTGCATGCCGTTCTTCTGTGCGGTA
>JALYMX010000343.1 GCA_030773495.1 Actinomycetota bacterium
GGCGCGCGCCGCCGCCGACGCCGTCGGGTCGCTGGTGCTGGAGCGGCGCCGGGCGCCCGAGGACACCTCCGACCCGTCGCGCTAGGGTGCCGCCCATGGCGCTTCCTCCCTCCCTCTCCCCGGAGCAGCGCAAGGCCGCGCTCGACAAGGCGGCGGCCGCCCGGCGCCAACGGGCGGAGATCAAAGAGAAGCTCAAGATGGGCTCCATCACCCTGTCGGAGCTGTTCGACCTCGGCGACCGCGACGAGGTGGTGGGCAAGACGAAGGTGGTGTCGGTGCTCGAGTCGCTCCCCGGCCTGGGCAAGGTGAAGGCGCGCCGGCTCATGGAAGCCATCGGCATCAGCGAGGCGCGCCGCATCCAGGGCCTCGGCGCCCACCAGCGCCAGGCCCTGCTCAAGGAGCTCGGGAAGCACTGATCCTGGTCGTCTCCGGCCCTGGTGGGGTCGGCAAGGGCACCATCGTCGCCCGACTCCTCGAGCAGCTGCCCGGCGTGTGGCTCAGCCGGTCGTGGACCACCCGGCCCCGTCGCCCCGGCGAGCCCGAGGACAGCTACGTCTTCGTCGACCGCCCCACCTTCGAGGCCCGCATCGCCGACGGCGCCTTCCTGGAATGGGCTGAGCTGCCGGCCAACGGCCACCTGTACGGCACGCCCTGGCCCGAGCCCCCACCCGGCGCCGACGTCGTGCTGGAGATCGACGTGCAAGGGGCCGCCCAGGTCCTCGAGCGCCACCCTGACGCCGTCGTGGTGCTCGTGGTCGCTCCCTCGCCCGGGGAGGCGGCCGCCCGCATGCGGGCGCGCGGCGACGACGAGGACCACGTGGCCGCCCGCCTCGAGCTGGCCCGATCGGAGGAGGAGCGGGGCCGGCGCCTGGCCACCCACGTGGTGGTGAACGACGACCTCGACCGGGCGGTGGCGGAGGTCGCCGGTATACTCGAGCGCTCCCGCTCGTAGACCCCCGCTCGTAGACCCGCGCTCGTAGAACGAGGAACGCCGCATGGCCAAGCGCCGCCCGACCATGATGGACCCGCCCGTCGAGGCGCTCCTCGACAAGGTCGACTCGAAGTTCACCCTCGTCACCTTGTCCGCCCGGCGAGGCCGCCAGATCAACTCGTACTTCAACCAGCTGGGCGAGGGCCTCGGGGCCATCGTCCCACCCCAGGTGACGTCGGTGTCGCGCAAGCCGCTGTCCATCGCCCTCGAGGAGATCGCCGCCGACAAGATCCGCCACAAGCGCAGCGACGGCGCCGAACAGGGCGAGGAGGCGGCGAAGTAACCGCGGCGGGCGGCACCGGGCCGCCGGCGGCCGGCGCGCTGGCCGGCCGGCACGTGGTGCTCGGCGTGTGCGGCGGCATCGCCGCCTACAAGGCGGTGGAGCTGTGCCGGCGGCTGGTCGACGCCGGGGCCCACGTCTCGCCGGTGCTCACCGCGGGCGCCACCCGCTTCGTTGGCGCCGTCACCTTCTCCGCAGTGGCCTCCGAACGGGCCCGTACGTCGCTGTGGGACGACGACGACCCCATCCCGCACACCCGCTTGGGGCGGGCGGCCGACGTCGTCGTCGTGGCACCGGCCACCGCCCGCCTGCTCGGCTCCTACGCGGCAGGCATCTCCGACGACCTGCTCACCGCCACGTTGCTCGCCACTCGGGCGCCCGTCGTGGTGTGCCCGGCCATGCACACCGAGATGTGGGAGCACCCCGCCACCGTCGACAACGTTGCCGTGCTCCGCCGTCGCGGCGTGCACGTCGTGGAGCCTGGCGTGGGGCGCTTGGCGGGGGGCGACACCGGCGCCGGCCGCATGGCCGAGCCGGCGGAGATCGCGGGCGTCCTCGCCGAGCTCCTGGGCCACGGACCGCGGCGTCAGGACCTGGCCGGGCGGCGCGTGCTCGTCACCGCCGGCGGCACCCGCGAGCCCGTCGATGCCGTGCGTTTCCTGGGCAACCGCTCGTCGGGCAAGCAGGGGCACGCCCTGGCCGAGGAGGCGGTGGCGCGCGGCGCCCACGTCACCCTCGTCACCACTGCCGACCAGCCCGTGCCCGACGCGGTCCACGTCGTGCGGGTGGAGACGGCCGCCGACATGGAGCGGGCCGTGCTCGCCGCCGCGCCCGACGCCGACATCGTGGTGATGGCCGCTGCCGTGGCCGACTTCCGCCCCAAGGCGCGGGCCGCCGAGAAGTGGAAGAAGGCCGACGGCGTCCCCGACCTGGTGCTCGAGCCCACGCCCGACATCCTGGCCGCCCTCGGTCGGGCCAAGCGCCCCGGCCAGGTGCTCGTGGGGTTCGCCGCCGAGACGTCGGACCTGGTGGACCGGGCCCGCGAGAAGCTGCGGCGCAAGAACCTCGACCTGGTGGTGGCCAACGACGTGTCGGCGCGCGGAGCCGGGTTCGGCCACGACACCAACGCCGTGGTGTTGGTGGGCGCCGACGCCAGCGAGCAGACTGTCGCCCTGTCCCACAAGCGGGAGGTGGCGCGCGCCGTGCTCGACGCCGTCGCCCTCCTGACCAGGAGGAGCGCCTGACCATGGCCGATGCCCGCTCGACGTTCACCTCTGAGTCGGTGACCGAGGGCCATCCCGACAAGATGGCCGACCAGATCTCCGACGCCATCCTCGACGCCATCCTCGGCGAGGACCCCCAGGGGCGGGTGGCGTGCGAGACGCTGCTCACCACCGGGCTGGTGGTGGTGGCGGGCGAGATCAGCACGTCGGCCTACGTGGAGATCCCGAAGATCGTGCGCGAGACGGTGTGTGCCATCGGCTACGACCGGGAGTCCTACGGGTTCGATGGCAACACCTGTGGCGTCATCACCTCGATCGACCCGCAGTCCGTCGACATCGCCCAGGGCGTCGACCGGGCCCTGGAGCAGCGGGTGATCGACGGCGCCGACGAGGACCTCGACAGCCAGGGCGCCGGCGACCAGGGGATGATGTTCGGCTACGCCTGCGACGACACGGACGACCTCATGCCCTTGCCCATCTGGCTGGCCCACCGCCTGGCCCAGCGGTTGTCGGAGGTGCGCAAGGCGGGCGTGCTGCCCTACCTGCGCCCCGACGGGAAGACGCAGGTCACCTTCCGCTACGAGGGCGGGCGCCCGGTGGCGCTCGACACGGTGCTCATCTCCACCCAGCACCAGCCCGGGCTCGACCTCGAGACACTCCTCAAGCCCGACCTCGTCGAGCACGTGATCCACCCCATGCTCCCTCCCGAGTTCGCCGGCGACCGCTTCCGCGTGCTGGCCAACCCCACCGGCCGCTTCGAGCTGGGCGGCCCCCACGCCGACACCGGCCTGACCGGCCGGAAGATCATCGTCGACACCTACGGGGGCGCGGCCCGCCACGGCGGTGGCGCCTTCTCCGGCAAGGACCCCACCAAGGTGGACCGATCGGCCGCCTACGCCGCCCGCTGGGCGGCCAAGCACGTGGTCGCGTCCGGTGCCGCCCGCCGCTGCGAGATCCAGGTGGCGTACGCCATCGGCGTGGCCCGGCCCGTCTCGGTGATGGTCGAGACCTTCGGCACCGAGCAGGTCGACCCGCTCCGCATCGGGCCCGCCGTGCAGGAGGTGTTCGACCTGCGCCCGGCGGCCATCGTGCGCGACCTGAAGCTGCGCCGGCCGATCTTCCGGCGCACCGCGGCCTACGGGCACTTCGGGCGCTCCGAGAAGGAGTTCACCTGGGAGAGCCTCTCGAGGCTCGACGACATGAAGCAGGCCCTCGGTCTGGCCTGAGCCGACAGGGGCGGCGCCGGCCGTGCCGGCCCCGCCGCGGGTGGTGCGGGTGGTGCCCGACGTGCCCGCCCTCGACCGCGCCTTCGACTACGTCGTGCCCGACGGGCTGGCCGCCGGCGTCGACGTGGGCACCATGGTGCGCATCCCGCTGCACGGGCGACGGGTGGGCGGCTGGGTGGTGGACGTCGACGTGTGCCCGCCGCCGGGAGTGCGGCTCCTCCCGGTGGCGCGGGTCACCGGGTGGGGGCCCCCTCCGGCTGTCGTGGACCTGGCCCGCTGGGCGGCGTGGCGGTGGGCCGGTCGCCTGCGGCCCCTCCTGCGGGC
>JALYMX010000344.1 GCA_030773495.1 Actinomycetota bacterium
GCCTCTCGCTGGGCGGGGACCGGGCCCACCGCGATGCGGGCCTCGGCGCCGGCCGCCTCGAGCTGCTCGGCCGACTGGAACTGGTAGCGGCCGTCCGTGGCCAGGACGACCTCGTCGGGTGCCACCAGGAGCACGCCGGCCGAGCCGGTGAAGCCGGTGAGGTAGCGGACGTTGGCCAGCGCGGTGACCACCAGGGCGTCGCATCCGGCCTCGGCCAGCCGCTCCCGCAGGCGGGGAAGCCGCCCGGCCACGTCCATGGGCGGCAGCGCCCCGTTGCCCGTCATCGTCCCTCCAGCATCCGGGCCACCGCGGTGATGGCCAGCTCGTACCCCAGCCCGCCGAACCCGGCGATCGTCCCATTGGCCACGGGGGCGACCACCGAGGTGTGCCGCCACGGCTCGCGGTGGTTGGGGTTGGACAGGTGCAGCTCGACCACCACGCCGTCGAAGGCGGCCAGCGCGTCGGCCAGCGCCCAGGCGTAGTGGGTGAACGCGCCGGGGTTGATCACGATGGCCGCGCAGCGGCCCCGCGCCCGGTGCACGGCGTCCACCAGGTCGCCCTCGGCGTTCGACTGCAGGTGCTCGAGCGCGTAGCCGCAGCCCTCGGCCGCCCGCCGGGCGGCGTCGACGTGGTCGGCCAGCGACGCCGTCCCGTACACCGCCGGCTCCCGCTCGCCGAGCAGGTTGAGGTTGGGGCCGGACAGCAACAGCAGCGGCCCCCTCATGCCGCCATCTCCTTGAGGGCGGCCTCGACCTCCGCCCTGGGCACGTCGTGCACGGGCTCGACGCCGCGGGGACCGTCGAGCACGAAGCTCAGAGCGCCCCGCGACTTCTTGTCGCGGGCCATCAGGTCGATGAGCCGGCCGGCGTCGGCATCGGGCGGCAAGGTGCTCGGGAGGCCGTAGTGGGCCACGACCTCGTCGTGGCGTCGCACCCGTGCCTCGTCGATGCGCCCGAGACGGGCGGCCAGGCGGGCGGCGAACACCAGGCCCACGGCGACCGCCTCGCCGTGGCGGAGCTCGTAGTCCCCCGCCGTCTCCAGGGCGTGGGCCAGGGTGTGCCCGTAGTTGAGGCAGCTGCGGGGCCGCCGGTCTCCCGATCCCTCCGCCGTCTCGCGCTCGTCGGCGGCCACGAACTCCGCCTTGATCTCCACGCAGCGGGCGATGCGCTCCTCCAGCGGGAGCGCCTCGAGGTCCTCGTCGTCCCGCCCCAGGAAGTGGTACTTGGCCATCTCACCGCAGCCGCTGCGGTACTCCCGCTCGGGCAGGGTGGCGAGGACCTCGGTGTCGCACAGCACGGCCACCGGCTGCCAGAAGGCCCCGACCAGGTTCTTGCCCTCGGGCAGGTTCACCCCCGTCTTTCCGCCGATGGCGGCGTCGACCTGGCCGAGCAGGGTGGTGGGCACGTGGACCACGGCGACCCCCCGGTGGTACGCGGCAGCGGCGAAGCCGGCGACGTCGGTCACCACCCCTCCACCCACCGCCACCACCACGTCGCGGCGCGTGAGGCCGAAGCGGGCGAAGCCACCGCACAGGTCCTCCACGGTGGCCAGCCTCTTCGCCACCTCGCCCTGGGGGAGCGTGAACGTGCGCGCCTCGACGCCGGGGTCCACCGCCACCGGGATGCCCTCCTGGGTGACGACGGCGGCGCGGCGGGTGGTGTCCGGCAGGACGGCGCCGAGACGCCGGCGGGCGCCGGGGCCGACCACCACCTCGTACGAGCGGTCGCCGAGCGGGACCCGGACCGTGATCACGCCGACGCGGCCAGGATCTCGTCGGCCGCCTGCTCGGGGGTGAGCCCGTCGACATCGACGACGACATCGGCCACCTCGGCGTAGAACGGCCGGCGCTCGGCCTCGAGGCGGGTCAGGGCGGCGGCGGGGTCGTCGCCGAGCAGCGGTCGCCCCTGCCCGTCCCCCACCCGTCGGGCCAGGGTCGGCACCTCGGCCCGCAGCCAGACGACGAGGCCTCCCTCGCGGAGCATGCGGCGGTTGTCAGGGTCGAGGACGGCGCCGCCGGCCACCGACACCACCGCCCCGTCCTCGGACTCCAAGGCGTCGGTCAGGGCCTGCTTCTCCTCGGCCCGGAAGGCCGCCTCGCCGCGCTCGGCGAAGAGCTGGGGGACGGTGCGCCCGGTGCGGCGCTCGACCTGCTCGTCGCTGTCGAGGTGGGGTAGGCCGAGGCGCCGGGCCAACGTGCGCCCCACGCTGGTCTTCCCGGCGCCCATCATCCCGACGAGCAGGATGCGGCTAGCCACAGCGGCGGGAGGCAGCGGGCATCACGCCCGCATGCTACCGGCGGTCCTCCTCGGCACCCGCTGGGAGCGGCGCTACTTGAGGACCTCTTCGCCCTTGCAGATCCGGAACTGGTCGTCGCCGAAGAGGAACCGGCCGCAGCGCTGGGCGGGGTCGAGGGACATCGCCTTGAAGTTGGTGGCGAACGTGTCGCCCGCCGCCACCTTCGACACCGTGTCGTTCACCCGCACGTTGGCCACCGTGCGGCCGTTCTCGGCGAACACGTCGAGCAGCGCCACTCGCGTGGACCGGCCCGGCTCGGTGGCCTGGCCGCCGGCGGCCGTGGTGGGGGCGGGAGCGGTGGTGGTCGCCGTGGGCGCACCGGCGCTCACTCCGCCGGCCGTGGTCGACACCGGTGTGGCGGCGGCGCCCGTGGGC
>JALYMX010000345.1 GCA_030773495.1 Actinomycetota bacterium
CGTCAAGGGCCGCTGCGAGCCTCCGCTGCGCTCCGGTTCTCGCTCGGCCTACGGCCGCCCCTTGACCCCGCCGGCGGCCGTGCCCGGGGCTCCACAGGCCAGCAAGGCCGAGGCCTTGCTGGCGTCCCCCAGCACGACGAGGAGCGTGGAGATGACCCGAGCCGACCGACTGGAAGCGATCCACCAGCGCCTTGTGGGCGCGGTGGAGGCGATGGTGTCCGGGCAGGACTGGCAGCGCCTGCTGGCCGTGGCCCGGCGCTTCCACACCTACTCGCCCAACAACGTGTGGCTGATCGCCGCCCAGCGCCCCGACGCCACCCGGGTGGCCGGGTTCTCCACCTGGCGCAGCCTGGGGCGGCACGTGCGCCGGGGCGAGCGGGGCATCGCCATCCTCGCCCCCGTGGTGACACGGCGCCGCGCCGACGAGGACGACGAGGGCGAGGGGCGGGTCCTGCGGGGATTCCGGGTGGTGCACGTGTTCGACGTCGCCCAGACCGACGGCGAGCCGCTGCCCGAGGTGGAGTCGCCCGCCCTGCTCTCGGGTAACGCCCCGGCGGCGCTGTGGGACGCCCTGGCCGCCCAGGTGGCCGCCGCCGGGTTCGCCCTCGAGCGGGGCTGGTGCGACGGGGCCAACGGCACCACCGACTTCGCCGCCCGCACCGTGCGGGTGCGGGCCGACGTGGAGCCCGCCCAGGCGGCCAAGAGACCCTGGCCCACGAGCTGGCCCATGTGCTCCTGCACGACGGCAGCGAGTACGCCCGGGGCTGTCGGGGCCGGGCCGAGGTGGACGCCGAGTCGGTGGCCTACCTGGTGTGCTCGGCCGCCGGGCTCGCACCCGACGACTACTCGTTTCCCTACGTCGCCTCCTGGTCGGGCGGCGACGTCGACGCCGTGCGGGCGACGGCCGAGCGCTGCCTGGGCGCCGCCCGGCGCATCCTCGACGCCCGCCAGCCGGCCGACGCGGGCGAGGGCGAGGCGGCGTGAGGCCATCGCCCCGCTTCGCTCTCCGCCGTCACGGCGCCCGGTTGGCGACGGGGCCGGGCGGCCGTCCGCTTGCGCAACCGTCAGGTGCGCGGCCCGGGTTCGACCCGGCGGCTCTCGACCCACGCCTCGAGCACCCAGGTCCGCCAGCCGCCGTCCACGAAGGTGGTCGGCACGTGGCCGGTGGCCATCCATCGCCGGACCACGCTCACGTGCACTCCCAAGGTACCGGGCCACCTGCCCGGGGGTGAGGAGTTCGTCACGCTGCGCCGGCCAGCATCGCAGCGCCATCGCGCCGCGTCCCGAGCGCTCACCAACCGAGCGAAGGCGCCTCCGGGGCGGCGGCGAGCTCGACGTCGACCAGGCCGGGGTGCTCGACGGCGTCGTCGTATGGGAGCCGGACGTAGACCTCGCCGGCGTCGTCCACGCGCGCGATGGCCGGTATCTCCAGGCCGTAGCGGCGGACGTCGACGACGCCGAGCACCGGGTTGGCGTCGTCGCTGTCGTCGACCTCGACGAGGCCCCGGCACCCGACGACCTCGAAGCCGGCGTCGGCCAGGTGGTCGGCCATCTCCACGACCGCCTCGAGACGCCACCCCGTCACCTGGCGGGCGGGCGAGCCGGCGGCGAGATGGCGCCGGTGGAGGGAGGCGTGGTCGAAGTCCCGCTCGACGCGCGTCGGTGCCCAGGTGCAGTACACGTCGGGGTCGGCGTGGCAGCCGGCGTCGAGCAGGCGGACCCACCCCGAGGCCGAGTACCGGCCGCGCACCGCCTCGCCCAGCTCGTCGAGCGACGCGAAGGTCTCAGCGCAGACGGCGCTGCGCCCCACCAGCCGGGCGCCCTGGTCCTCGAGCGGCAGGGCAAGGCTGAGCGTGACCAGGGTCCAGTGGCGTTCGGCGCGCAGCAGGAACACTCGGTCGGGCTCACCCCAGGACGGGAACGAGCGCTCCAGCTCGGTGGCGGCCACGCCCCACCCTTCGATCGGCAACGACGGCATGCCGTCAAGATGCGCGTCCACGCCGGCGCCGGCGCAACCACGGGGCGTCACCGGTCCCGACGCAGCTTGATGTTGCGCTGGGTGGCGAGCCTCCTGACGTCTTTGGGCCGCACGTATCGCACGGCCCGCTGGCGGACTCCGGGCGCCACCACGTAGGGGAGCTCGGCGTCGTTCAGCCATCGCCAAAACGTCGGCGGCCTCACACCGAGCCGGGCGGCGGCCTGCTCGATGGTCAACAGCCCATCGCCGGTGTCGGCGGCGACGGAGCGGCTCCTGCTCTCCTTCCGCCCGGGCGTGACCCGATGCGTCTCGAGCCACGCCTCCACATCCGCAGGGTCGAAGCGCAGCTCGTTCCCGCCGCGGAGGACTCGCAGTCGACGGTCGTACACCGCGGTCCACAACACCCTCGCGGGCACGCCTGTCGCGGCCACAGCCTCCTCGGCGCTCAGCGTCCCCCGAGCCGGCGCCTCGTCGGCGATGGCTGAGAGGATAGGGAGGCGAACAAGCCAGCGGCCACGTTCGTCCTTGCGCGCCTGCAGGTGCCCTCGCCGGATCATCGACCCGACGCTGGTTGGGGCGAGGTGGAGACGCTCGGCGGCAACCGGCGGCAGCACCCACTCCGTGTCGTCGTCGCGCTGGCGCGCCATGTCCCAAGCTTCACCGTTGGCGGACCGCCGGTGCGGTCATCGGCGCGACCATGGCTCATGGGCGCCCCGCCCCCGGTGTATCAGCCGATGCTCGCCGTCTCCGGCCCCATCTACGGGCACGAGGCCGACTACGCCTTCGAGCCGAAGTGGGACGGCTGGCGCGCCCTGGTCACCGCGAGCTGGTGGCCCACTCGGGCACGCCGTCGAGCTTCTACGGGCTCGGCTCCCGCATGGCGGCCCGACGCCCGGCGCTGCGCTCAGCCGTGCCCCTCACCTTCGTGGCCTTCGACATCCTGTGGCTCGACGGCGACGTCACCTCCTGCCCCTACGAGCACCGCCGCAGCCTGCTGAGGGATCTCGAACTGGCCGGCCCGGCGTGGTGGACGTCGCCCAGCTACATGGGCGCCGGCGCCGAGCTGTTCGCCGCCTGCACCGGCCTGGGCCTGGAGGGCCTGGTGGCCAAGCGGCTCGACGGCCGGTACCACGCCGGCGTTCGCAGCGACGTCTGGGTGAAGGCGAAGTGCTCGGTGTGGGTTGCCCAGCACGCCCGCCATCGCC
>JALYMX010000346.1 GCA_030773495.1 Actinomycetota bacterium
CTCCATACCGCACAGAAGAACGGCATGCAGCACCTCGACGTCCTCACCCGACTGTTCCAGGGCAACGCATGGATACCCGAACCGGCGGGCCCAGGCCCGTGAGCGACCCGGGTGGTGAACAGTTACCGGCGAAGGTCGACCCTTCAGCCCAAGACGTCGCGAAGAGGTCAGACGCCTTGAAGTCCCGCGCCTTCCGAAAGGCCGGGCTTGATCAAGCTCAGCACCACCTGCGCGGCATCCGGGCCGACAGCATCGGGCGAGACCGCAACCTCGCGCCGTTCACGATCTACCCCCTCGATCCGGCCGCGGTTGCCGCCCTCACGACGGACCTCGTGTCTTACGAGTACGTCGTTGGTTGGGATCGCCTCGGGAGAGCCTTCGAGTCCCACGATTTCGACGTCGAGCTCCTGCTCGAACAGGCTGATGGTGCGGTGCCTGAGGACATCGCTGTGCTCCACGACCGCCACGCTGATCGGCGCATCACGCTCCACTCCGGCGGGCTCGATCAGCTGCTCCACGAGCTCGTCGACGTCGACCGCTTCGTGTCGGCGGTTACCGCCGCAGCGAGGCGGAGCGTCGTGGGTGACCACAGCACGGCCGTCCTGACCTTCACGAACGAGCGAGCGGTCTGGAGGTAGCGAGGGCGGCTGGCCGCTAGGCCTCGTCCCAGAGGCCAGTCCACGCGCCGGGGCCAGGTGCCGTTCGGAACCCTGCACCGCCAGTGGTCTCGTGGCTTGGGCATCGTTGTCGATCGACCTGGAGTACCGCTGGAGCCTTCCTACGAAGACGAGGCGCTCAGCCGGGACGGGAGCCAAGCTCCGCGCTGCACTGGACGACCCCGAGGTCGGGTGACGCCGGCGAGGAGGACCTGGACGGACCTGTGCGCCGGCACCACGTGGTGAACAGGCCCTCAACCGTCTTCGAGGAGCCGGCGCAGACCTTCCCGGAGCCGGTCGAGTTGGGTCTGGACTTGAGCGAGGTCCTCGACCAACCGGAACGCGTCTTCCCGCGTCAACGCCGGGACGCCAGGTGTGAGCATCGCGAGACTGCGCCGCATCACCTCGAGCTCCTGGCGGCGGTCCATCGGGTGCTGAACCTAGTGCTGCCTCGCGAGAGCACTAGCCGGCGATCATCCAGGCCGGTCACGGCCGCCCCACGCCATCAACGATCTCGGTGACTGCAGCCCGGACTCCCCGCGCTGGCTCGAGGGACTCCCTCGACGACCACACCTCGGCGTCGCCTTCCTGGGAGCGACGTCGTCCGCCGCGCAGGCGGGGTCAAGGTGGAGCGCCCGCAGCGCAGCGAGGACGAACGACCTTGACGCCACCGAGCAGCGGACCACCATCACGCTCCCGGAGGCGACCAAGCACCGCGTGCATAGTGTGAGCCCGCCGGCGCTCGCGCCGGCGGCATCCGCGGCACCCGTCGCCGTCCACCCGGGCCGCACCTGTCCCGCGCGCTCCCGCCGACCCGTCCCGCGTCCGGCGCCCCCGCCCGCTCAGCTTCCCGCTCCCGTCCCGCCGCCGGTCGCCGCGGCGCCGGCTTGGCCGGCTCGAGCGCGCGCCGTCGAGCGCCGCGTTTCATCGTCCCGGGGGAGGCCGAGCAGGTTCCCGGAGGGAACCTGCCTTCATGAGACGGTCAGCGTCGACGTCCATGAGTCGGTCGGAGCGGCGTCCATGAGGTGCTCATGAAGACGGTCGATGGCTCACGGGATGACGTTCGCGAGGCGCGGCGAGGCTCATGGATCGCCCCGGTCGGCGTTCATGAGGTCTCCGCCCGCCCCGCCGCCGCGCCCACCGGTTGACGCGAGTACCCGATCACCGCTCAGGTCCGCATTGCGGACCTGGCAAGTCTGTGCCGACCATGGATCGCGTCTCTTGACTTGACCGTCAGGCGCGACGAACGACCGCGCGGGCGCCTGGGAGAGTGCGTCGTCGGGTCTGGTCACTCGTCGGCGTCGCGACCCAGGCCGACCGAAAGGGCGGCGTAGCCAGACACCGGCCGTGCAGGCGACCTCGTGCCCGAGCCGCTTGTCGAATGACCGCTGACGACGCGCCGCTCCGGCTTCGGTGCCGCACGGCGGCCAACTTCGTGGGTCTGGTCCAGGAACCCGACGCAGGTCAGGCGATTGCGTACCGCCTCAAGGAGGCAAGGGCCCCGACCATCGATTGCGCCGGGAGTTCCGCCATGTTGAGCTTGTCAGGCTCGAATCGCTGCAGGAACGCGAGCGCCAGGGCCCGCAGCGACTCGTCATCGTTCTCCGCCGTGGCAATGCGAGCCTGCCAGGTCGGTCCCACAGGTTGAACCACCACGCCACGACCCAGCGAGTCAAAACAGCGAGCCATCTCCTCCTCCATCAACGGCTCGAACCAGGACTGCAGCGCGCCGACAGACAAGAAGCTGTACAGGTAGGCATCACGGTCGAATAGGACAAGCGGTGGCTGCGGCCGCATTCCGACCTCGTCGCCGGTCATCACCAGCCTTCCATCGGGCGGTGACGGCCGATTCCGGGCCGGCGGTGGTAGTGCAGCGAAAACGGAATCCGGCTTTCGGGTAGCCGGTGGGAGTGGATCCCGAATTTCCTAGACCCATTCCACAGGATGTCCGTTCCTCGGCCCCCCTTGCTGCTGAATCGGACCCCCCAGCCCGGTTGATCGGCTGAGCCGCCATCCCACGGCTTTCGCAGTGCCGCCCCAAGCGCCCCCTGAGAGCCCGCCGACGGCCGCCTCAGTTGCGAGGCCGCTCCATCGGAAGTTCTTGGTGCCTGCGTTCATCGCCGCGTAGCCAGCAGCTCCGGCGGCGACCCCAACGGCTACGCCGCACACAACGGACGCGCCACACGCGATAGCGCCGACCACGCCACCGACCCCCGTGGCGACCTTGAGCGCCTTGCGCCAAGAGAACTGCCCATCGAGGTCGAGGTCGTTGATGGGATCCGCGCAGACATAGTCGTAGTCGTTGCAGCTTCCACACCGCCCAGCGCGTACCAGTCGGACCAGCGGGTGCCGTCCCAGTTGCGGCTGTGCAGGCCGTTGTCCGGGCCCCGCACGAACACGTCGAGCCGCCCCGGCCCCCACGAGGCCACGTCGGGGGCCGAGGTGAGGCCGCCCCCGAGGTCCCCCCACGGGCCCCACGACGTGCCGTCCCAGCCCTTGTGGTAGAGCCGGTCGCCCGTCCCCCGCACGAACACCTCGATGCGGTCGGGGCCCCACGACACCGCCGCGGGGTCGGAGGTGAGGGAGCCCCCGAGGGAGTACCAGTCCGACCAGCCGGACGTGAGGTCGAAGTTGCGGGTCCACAAGGCGTTGTCGGGGCCGCGCACGAACACGTCGAGGCGCCCCGGGCCCCTCGAGGCCACGTCGGGCCCGGAGGTGAGGGTGCCGCCCATCCAGTACCACTCGGACCACCGCACGCCGTCCCAGGTCTTGGTCCACAAGGCGTTGTCCAGTCCGCGGGCGAACACGTCGATGCGGTTGGGGCCCCACGACACCGCGGCGGGGTCGGACGTCAAGGTGCCCCCGAGGTCACCCCACCCGCCCCACCCCACGCCGTCCCAGCCTGACAGAAGCACGCGCTCTCCGCCGCGGCAGAAATCGTCGGGGGAACGGAAGACGATCCCCCGCCTCTGACCACGCGCCCGTGCGCCACTCCGATGGTAACTGTTCACCACCCGGGTCGCTCACGGGCCTGGGCCCGCCGGTTCGGGTATCCATGCGTTGCCCTGGAACAGTCGGGTGAGGACGTCGAGGTGCTGCATGCCGTTCTTCTGTGCGGTA
>JALYMX010000347.1 GCA_030773495.1 Actinomycetota bacterium
CTTCGAGCCAGCCCCGCGCCGGCGCGTGGTGGCGCAACGCGAGGACGGGGCCGAGGCCGAGCGCCACATCGCGCGCACCGAGAGCGCGCGCGAACAGCTGGACAGCCGGACGGCGAGCGTCGGCGTCACCCACCCACGGCGCCGACGGGAGGCGGGGAGCCACAAGCGCGGTCACACCGAGCCCGACGCGGCCGTAGGACAGCCAGCGGGCGTAGCGGCGGGCGTCGTCGGCGCGCACGGGACAGGAGTATCGGCGGCCGCCCACGACGGCGCAAGGTGGACGACCCGGCGGGGTGACCGGGCGCATGGTCGTTTGTGCCCACCGCAGGGGGTATAGACGCGAGGGCGGCCGACGGCCGCCCACGCTCAGGGGAGGAGAACCCCGTGGCCATCGCCAAGGAGATGCTGGACACCTACCCGCGCACGTTCAACGTGGACGCCGACGTGCTCACCAGGGCCATCGAGGCGCTCGTCGAATGCGCCAACGCCTGCACGCAGTGCGCCGACGCCTGCCTCTCCGAGGAGGACGCCACGCCGCTCGCCAAGTGCATCAGGCTGAACCTGGACTGCGCCGACGTGTGCGCGACGACGAGCCGCGTCGTGTCCCGCCAGACCGAGTACGACGCCAACGTCACCCGCCCGCTGCTCGAGGCGTGCGCCGCGGTGTGCAAGAGCTGCGGCGACGAGTGCGCACGTCACGGCGAGCACATGGCGCACTGCCGCATCTGCGCGGAGAGCTGCCGGCGCTGCGAGCAGGCCTGCCAGGATCTCCTCGCCGCCATGGCATAGCCCGGCGGGTCAGGCGCCCGTTCCGTCACAGCGTCACGGCTGCACCACCCTGACGTAGGACGTCGTGGACGGAAGCGTGGCGGTCGTCGAGGCAGTCGACGACGCGTCAGGAGATGTCGAACTCGTTGCCCTCGGGGTCGGCCAGAAGCGTCCAGTGACCCTCCTCACCGTCATGGACCCCACCACGGTGGCGCCGAGGCCTGTGAGGCGCTGGACCTCGGCGTCGTGCGCCTCCGGTCCCAGCAAGAGGTCGAGGTGGACACGGTTCTTGACCGCCTTCGGTTCGGGGACTGCCTGGAAGAGGATCGGATCGCGGCAGGACCGAATCGCCGCTGGAGCGGGTAGCAGGTCGCCCGGCGCACATGACCGCGCAACTCAGCGCCGGAGTCCCTACCGCCGGAGGAGTCGCTGCCGGTCCCCTTCGAGTCGGACGACCGTCAGCCGCTCACCCAATCCTCGGTGCCCGAAGTGGCGCTGAAGGCGCCGCCGCTGCCGCAGTCCAGATCGCCGACCGTCGCCACTTCGCCGCACGCGACCGCGCCCATCTTCGGCTCAGCGGCTGCAGGCGCCGCCGACGGTGAGCACCGAGCCCTCGGCCACGCCCAGGCGGTCGAGGCCGCCCTGGAGGACCTCCAGCGCCAGCCGATAGGGCCTGGCCGGGGCGTAGGTGGGGCAGCCCTCCTGGTCGGGACACGGGGCCATGTCCGTGGACGACACGAAGCGACCGTCCGCCGTGAACCAGGCAATGCTGAGCGCGACGGGGACGTTGCGCATGTAGAACGCAGCGGTGGTGTCTGCGTCGAACCGGAACAGCATGCCGTCGTAGCCCGCTACGTCCCGGCGACCCATGAGCCCTCGGGCGCGCTGGCGCTCGCTCTCCGCGAGCAGCGCGCAGAACTCGGCGGCGGTGGCCGACGCGCCTCGAGCGGGTGTGATCGTGAAGGCGACCTCGCCGAAGCCGAGGGCCGATGCCGTCTGCCGGCGAAGGTCGCCGCTCGAAGTCGTGGACGGCGTCCCTGCGGACGACGACGAGGTCGAGGTCGCTCCGGTGGTCACGTCGGCATGGCCCTGGTCGACACGGGCGTCATCGCCGTGCCGGGCCTGTTCGGGCGAAGTTGGCTCGTCGGCGCGGCATCCGCCGCCCATAGCCGCGAGGGCCACAAGCGCGGCGGCGACCCACCGACGGCGATCCATGTTCGACAGCGCCATTCGCATCTCAGTTTTCACCCCCCGTGAACGCGTTGCACAGCACAGGTCGCGGGCAAGATCTTCGCGATCGCGGATCTCGGCGGCGCCCCGCTCGAAGTAGGCCTCAAGTGTAAGCCCGACGTCACGAGTTGGTGTTGTTCCGCCGTGAAGCGCAGGACGACCGCCCGCTTTCCGCCCTTCGCAGAACGGGGGATGATCGCCGAGGTGACCGTCGAGTAAGTCCCCGCGCCGACCCTCGCGTGCGACCTGCTGGACCTCCGGGCGGGGGGTGGCAAGGAACGTACACCCTCCCCGGACCTCAACGCCGCCCGGGACGCATCAGGAGCTGCAGGAGAGCATCGAGCAGCCGACCCGCTGGCGGGCCCATTCGGGGCGACGAGCCGAGAACCGTTCCCTGCCGGGCTGCTCGTCGTAGGGGCGACGGAGCACGTCGAGCAACTCGTGGACCAAAAACGGGTCGCCCTGCTCGGCGGCGTCGATGGCCTCCTGGGCGAGGTAGTTCCGCAGCACGAAGCGGGGGTTGAGGGCGTCCATCCGACGGCGCCGCTCGTCGTCGACCACGCCGCCCTCGACGACGCGCCGGGCCCACGCCCGAAGCCACCCGGCGACGGCGTTGCGGACCTCGCCCACCAGCTCCTCGGGGCGATACCAGGCGTCGGCAAGGGGCGCGAGCAGCTGGTCGTCCGTCAGCTCACCGGTGGGATCGACAGGGACGCGCGCGAGGTTCCGGAAGAACAGCACCTGGTCGGTCTCGGTTCCGCCGAGCACGGCGAGCAGCTGACGAACGAGGCCATCGTCGCCGTCACGGGGCGCCCCCCACCCGAGCCGCTCGGCCATCATCGCCCGGAACCCGTCGTGGTACCTCTCGTTGTACCCGTCGAGGCCGGCCTGGAGAGGCTCGGGGTCCTCGATCAGGTTGGCCAGCGTGTGCCCGAGCTGAAGGAGGTTCCACCAGACGACCTCGGGTTGCGCGCCGTAGCGGTAGCGACGGGTGTCGGCGTCGGTGGTGTTGGGCGTCCATCCCGGATCGAAGCTCTCCAGCCAGCCGTAGGGGCCGTAGTCGATGGTGACGCCGAGGATCGACATGTTGTCGGTGTTGAGCACCCCGTGGACGAAGCCGACGCGCATCCAATCGACGACGAGGGCGGCAGTGCGACGGCACACCTCGGCGAACCACGCCGCCATCGCCTCCTCGAAGGTTGGGGCCTGCTCGGCGAGGTGGGGGAAGTCGGTGGCGATCGTGAACTCGACGAGGTGTCGGAGGAGGTCGAGCTCGCCCCGGGCCGCCGGCAGTTGGAACGTGCCGAAGCGCGTGAACGACGGCGCCACCCGGCACACCACGGCCCCGGGCTCGGGGCGGGGGTGCCCGTTGTAGAGGACGTCCCGCACGACCGGCTCGCCGGTTGTCACCAGCGACAAGGCCCGGGTGGTGGGGATGCCGAGGTGGTGCATGGCCTCACTGCAGAGGAACTCGCGGATCGACGAGCGCAGTACGGCGCGCCCGTCACCGCGGCGCGAATAGGGGGTGGGCCCGGCTCCCTTGAGCTGAAGCGTCTGGTGGCGGCCTTCGCGGTCGAGCACCTCCCCCAAGGCGATGGCTCGGCCGTCGCCGAGCTGGCCGGCCCAAGCGCCGAACTGGTGGCCGCCGTAGTTGGCGGCGAAGGGGTCGGCACCAGCCGGCACCCGGTTGCCGGCGAACACCTGGGCGAAGTCGTCCGACCGGCACAGTTCGGGGTCGAGCCGCAACAGCTCGGCCACCTCGGGGGACCACGCCAGCGTGACGGGGGCCGGCACGGGCGTCGGGCGAACCCGGCTGAAGCAGGCTCCCCGGACTTGGCGGAGGTGGTTGGAGGTGTCGGGGTCAGCAGGCAGCTCAGCGGTGAAGCGGTTGTCGAACGGCAGGTGGTCGAGATCTCCGACCAGGGGCCTCAGGGGCGCCAGGGGCGCCCGCTGTGATCGTGCTACGTAGGGCACGATCAGACCGTACCCGGGTTTGCCGAGCTACCTGTCTCGACAGGGTGCTCCCAGGATCAGGGCCAGGCACCTCCCCGCCCGATGTAGCGAGGCTGTGCAAACGGCCACTCCTGCGCCACCCACCGGGGTACGAGCTCGTCGAGCGCCGCCTCTACGGCCGTTCCGACGAGGGGGTCGACAACCCACCACGAGATCTCCGCATCAGCGCCCTGTCGCTCCGGGGGGTCGATGTACACGCAGCCGAGCAGTTCGGTCTCGGCTTCGTCGAGCAGCGCGTAGTTGAACGACTGCTTCGCCTCGGCTTCGGCCTCGTGCCTGGCGAGGTCGGAGCGGTCCTGCTCGAGCGTCATGGTCGCCGGCGGCCACCCCCAGGCCTCGCCGAAGATGGTCCACAGCCGCTCTCGCGAACCCATCACGGCGGCGTAGTCGATGTCGGCGTCGTCGGCCCGGATCGGCCGAAGGTGCTGCCCGGTCGTCAGCTCGAACCGCTTCGGCGGCTCGAAGTCGGCGGGAAGCCACGACATGCCGGGGCTCACGAGCAGGCCGTGCGGACCGGCTCCACGCCGTACACCCGTGCCCCGTTGAGGCCGAGCACCTTCGCCTTCACGACGTCGGTCAACGCCGGGTAGCCATAGCGCTCCTGGTACTCCTCGGAGATGGTGAAGGCGCGAAAGGCGTCGATCTGCGGTTGCGGTGAGCCATACCAGATCGAGTCGGTTCCCCACACGACGTTGTCCTCGCCCAGATGGGCGAGCAGCTTGCCGAGCACGTGCGCGGCCTGGTCGGGCTCCCGCATCACGCGGAACCACGTCGTGCCGAGCTCGGCGTAGACGTTGGAACCTCGGCCCATTCCGGCGCCCTCCACCGACGCCACCAACCGGTCGACACCCCGCGGGGACGAGGCCGAGTAGGGACCCTCGCGGCGCCGGACCTCCCACCCTGAGTGGTAGACGAGGAACGCCACGTCGGGGTGGCGGCGGGCGGCGGGCCCCACGTCGACGGGGTCGTTCGCGTACCCGCCAGCGAGGCCCTTGTGCACGGCGATCCTGGGGATGCCGAGCTCGACCGCCTTGCCGATGAACGCCTCGCCCACGGCGGGGACGGAGCCGTCGTGGTCGTCGAGCCACCACGGCTGGCCGGGGAGGTGCGTGTACACCTTCCACCCGACGACGTCGTGCTCATGGACGGCGCGCTCCATGGCGGCGAGGGCCACCGGGAGCGGCGCGAGCGTGGGGTGGGCCTCGGCGTGCAGGAAGAGCCGCTCGGGCCTGGCGTGGCACAGCGTGTGGACGGCGCGCCTGGTCCTCTCCATGGCCGCGGGCGACAGCGGGCTGTGCTCCGGCGCGAACGGCAGCGCCGACAACACGGCCATCGTCGTGTCGCTCCGCTCGAAGACCAGGTCGACGAAGTGGGCGGCGTCGAAGCACTTGGCGTGGTCCGCTTCACCACACGAGGCCTGCGGGAGGTTGCCGGTGAAGCCGAGCTCCCGGCGGCTGAGCGGATCGACCTCGAAGTCCAGCATGTGGCCCTGGACGTCGAAGACGAAGCCGTCCTCGCCGGCCAGGGCGTCGGCGGCGACGTCGGGCTCGGCCGTCGACTCGGGCGGGAGCGTCGAGGCGAACCCGCCGCCGGGACGCTTTCCGTCCACGCCGGCCCGCTCCTTCGCACACCCGTCGAGGACGAGGAGCATCGTTGCCATCGCGCAGGCCGAGCGCAGGAAGTCGCGGCGACTCACATTGGTCCGCCGCGCGTTCGTGTCGACCGCTTCACGCGTGCGGCGCGCAACCTCCTGCTCGAACGGCGTGGGCGGCGGCGGCGCGTACTCGCCGTTGGTGACTGGGCCCAGATCGATCGGCAGCCGGTCCTCGATGGCGCCCAAGTGTACGACCGCCCCCCGCGGCATCCGACGGGTCGCCCAGTCGGCGCTAGTTGAACCCGCGCGAGTCCTGCTTCAGGGCGGTGTCGACCCCCAGGGCCCCCGCCACCACCAGGCTGCGCAGCGGGTCGTCGAGGGGCCGGTGAATCTGGACGACGTAGTTGTCGGCGGAGGTGAGCATCGTCTTCGCCAGGCCCTCCCACGTCTTGGTGATGCGGGCGACCTCGGCTCCGGACTCGTCCTGCACGTTGAAGTTCCAGGCCCGCCAGTTCTCGGCGTTGATGGCCCCGATGCGCCGGCCTCCGGCGTGAAGGCCGAAGTGGATCTTGCCGACCACGTTCTCCTGGACGATCTCGCCCACCTGCCGGCCGTTGGCGTCCTCCACCACGAGGCGGGACTTGAACACCTTGGCCGGACGGGTGAGGGCCAGCACGGGAGTACCGGACGAGTCGACCACCTGCAGCTTGTAGGTGAGGAACTGGTCGACGTTGGTCAGGGCCCGCAGGAGCTTCTTGGCCACGGTCTGCCCAACCTGGCGGACGGCTCCGATCTGGCGGCCGTTCTGGTCGTAGACGGCGTACTCGTTGTTGAGCTCGATGAGCTTGGCCTTCTGGTTGACCACGAGCACGG
>JALYMX010000348.1 GCA_030773495.1 Actinomycetota bacterium
GAAGGGTGCCGCGAGGGGACAGGACGACAGTCACCGCACGGGCCGGCCGGGCGGCCACCCGGCCGGTCCGGCGAACCAACGCCCGAGAACCACCACAAGGAGACGCCACCATGGCCATCGACAGCAATTCCAACGACGACACGGAGCGCCAGCGACGGAAGGGCGCGTGGCTCGTGATGGTGGCCGCCACGATCGCGATCGGCTGCCTCCCGGCCTGCGCTGGCGTCGGCGAGAGCGAGGGATCAATCGGGCTCACCCGAACCGGCGCGGAACCGGGATGGTGGACCCGCATCTCGATCGAGCAGGCCACGGCGGATACTCGCTCCTCGCCGCCAAGGATGAGGGCGACCGTCCCGTCGGACGTGCTCTTCGCCCTAGGGTCCGCAGACCTCGAGGCCGCCGCCCGCGGCGAGTTGAGTGACCTCGCCGAAACGCTCCGGCGTACTAGCGGTTCCATCACGGTTGAAGGCCACACGGACCTGCTCGGAAGCGAGGAAGCGAACCTGCGCCTGGGAGAGTCGCGTGCGCGGGCAGTCGCCAGCCTCCTCATGGCGCTCGGTGTGTCGCCCGATCGCCTCACGACCGCTTCACTCGGCGAGTCGCAACCCGTCTGCGCGCAGGTGAACTCGGACGGAACAGACAACGCCGACTGCCGGGCACGCTGTCGGCGCGTCGTCATCACCTACGGAGTGACGATGGCGAGTTGAACTGCACCGGATTTCAGGACGAGTGATTCGACGGAGGAAAGCAAATGGGTTACACACCGAGCTGCAGAGACTGCCAGAAGGGCCAGTGCTCCGTCTGCAAGGGCAAGGGCAAGGTCTGGGGCATGTTTGGCAACTGCACACGCTGCGGCGGGCAAGGCGGCAAGCCCTGCGCCCGACACCGCTGAGGCGGTAGGGGATGGGCGCGCTCGTCGCCTCGGGGCTCGTGGTCGTCGCGCTCGTGATGGTACTGCGGCTCGGTCTCAGCGGGAGAGTGTCGGGCTTCAGTCCGACCCGAGCGAAGATGCGTAGCCGCAGTCTTCGCGGGAGCAACGCGACGCTCATGCTGTCCGCCGCGGCGCTGTCGGGCCTGACGCTGTCCATTGCGTCGAACGTCGACCGTTGGGCCCGCGTCGCCGACAACATCGCAGCGGTGCTCGTGGGTGCTCTCGTGATCGCGGTCATCTCGCTGGTGACCTTCAAGTCTGCCGACGCGCTCTTGGGCGTGGTCGGCTTCGCCGCCGAAGTAGTTGCCGCCGCTCTTGAGCACGGCCCTGCCGGAGCCGTGGCAGTCGTCGTCCTGGCGGCGCTCCTTCTGATGCTCCTCGGGTTCATCAGGGGCTTCGTGCGCCCGTAGAAGCTAATTGGCCAGCCCGAAGGAATTGTGAACACCCATGCCAGAGCCGGCAGCAACGTCGGGTCGGTACAGCGGGGAGCCGCGGACCGAAGCGAGGGCCGCGGGCAGGGCGGTCGGCTGTGCTCGCCACCAGTCGTTGAGGTCGTTGAAGCCCCGAGGGGGCGCGCTGAGCACGACCTCGCGACCGAGCTCGACGAGGCGGACCCCGAGCAGGCAGGCACCATGCCGTCCGCTCCAGTCAGCATCCCAAAGCATTGCGAACCGCCCGCTCGGGAACGCCTCGCTGATCCGGGGGGCAACGTCGGGACCGTGGTTGCCGGCGCCGATGACGGCCGCGACGCGGGCGCCGGTCTGAGCGACGACGAGTCCGTCGGGGACCCCCTCCGTTACCACCACCAGTCCGTCGAACGCCGGGGTGGCAGTTGGAGTCCGCAGCACCGCGACGCGCGGGTTGCGTGCCAACCCCGACCAGGGGTTGTCGTACTTGTCGCGTCCGGCGGCGATCGGATCGAGGTACCGGGTTTGAAAGTAGATCGCTGCGTCGTCAGGACCGAGAACCGGATACACCACGCCGGGACCGTGACGTGGAAGCCCCCTCGGTCGCCGGAAGCCCCGGGGCCCGGGGTCGTAGCCAACGCGGTTGGCCCGGAGGATTTTGTCGCTGAAGCCTCGTTGGCGCAACCAGCTCCGGCCAGGCTCTCCACTCGGCCCCCACAGGATGTCGGCGGCGGTCGTCACGTACGACTCGACGAGTGGATCGACGGCCGTCGGCACGACCGCGGTCGGCACGACCGCGGCGGGCGTCGCGTTCGGGCGCGTCCCCCGCCGAGCTGGGCGGCTGCCGGCTCGACCTCCCGCACCCTCCGGCCGATCCGCTGGTGGCGACCAGGGCGACGTGTCACGCGGGAGGTGAGTCCTGGCTCCGAGGTCCTCGATGGCGTCAGCGACCCCGCACTTCTTGACGGTCATCCAGAGGTCAATGGCAGTCCCCCCGTCGCCGCATGCGTGGCACTTCCACCGCTGTGACCGCTGGCCAGTGAACACGCTCATGGAGGGATGCGCGTCCGGGTGGTCGGGGTTCGGGCAGTGCCACTTGGCTCCCGCCCCCTGACCCCGAGGGGGGCCGCAAAGTTCTGCCGCCAGCGTCGCCAGGTCGGTGTGGGCCAGCACTTCGTCTCGGTCGTAGCCGCTCATCGTCTCCCGCGTTCAGTCGCTGACGTGTGCTGTTCGGCCCCCGGCGCGCCCCGTCCGGAAGGGCGCTACGGCCCAACGCGCGGTCGGGACTGACCAGCTCCGCGCGGCGCGGCACAGAACGGCCGCGGTGAGGTTCTCGGTGACGTCGCGCCGGGTTTCCCTTGAAAAACACTTCGAGGAACGGCGTCGCGGTGACGTTCCGCGTGACGTTGGCGGTGACGTCGACTCGGACGATGCGTCGCATGACCACGACCTCGCCCCGTCGACCCGGCACCGCTCCCAACCTCGTCATGTCCCGCGTGGCGGGGGCTTTCAACCGTGAATGGCAGCTCGACTACGAGCGAAGCCTGGCTCCGGCGCCGCCGGGATGGCGCACCGACGCCCGGCTGCGACGCTTCTCCACGGTCGCGGACGCCCTCGTCGAGCTGGAGGACCGGGCGACCCCGCAGACCAGGGTGGAGGAGGTCCTGACCGCGCTCGCCGAACGAGCGGCCGGCGGAGACCGGGACGCCACCCGCGTCGTGGTCCAGTACCTGATGCCCTGCCTGGTGCGGGTCGCCTATTCCCGACGTGGACCGGCGCAGCGGTCGCCCCAGGAAGCCCTCGACGACCTGGTGACCGTGGCGTGGGAGACAGCCCGAGCCGGCGTCGAGCTGCGGGGTCGCACCGTGAAGATCGCGCTGCTGCGCACGATCGAGCACCGCGCCCTTCGCCAGCCGGCACGCGTCGCGAGCCGTCATCGCCAGCGGGAGGTCCTCGTCGGCGCCATCGGTGAGGTGCGTGCCCACCAGGCCGGCGTCGACTCTGCGTGTCGGCGCGAGGACCTTATTGCCGACCTGTCTGGACGGCCGTTGTCCGCGGCGGCCAATGCCGGGGAGGACCTGGTGCGGCTGCTGGCTGAGGCCTTGGGACACGGCGTGAGCTCGAGCGACGCCCGACTGGTCGGGTCGCTGTTCGTCGGGTGGGCCACGTGTGAAGGGGTGGGCGCCGCCGAGGGCGTCACCGACCGTTCCGTCCGGTACCGGAGGGCGGCCGCCCTGCGACGGCTGGCCGAATGGGCAGCCTGAGATGAACCGCGACGACGCTGGGCTCGAGGTCGCCATCCTGGCCACCGCATTCGTGGCCGTCCTGGGCCTGGCGGCCGTGTGGGCGGGGGCCAACCTCGCCGCTTTGGTCTTCGGTTCCCACGACACCCTCGGGGTCGGGCTCGGGGACGCGGCGCGGGCGGTGCCCGGGCTCTTCTCCCGCCCGGGCAATCCCGCCGCCGCGTGGCCCCTCGCCGTCCGGGAGCGCCTCCCCGGGCCGGTCGGGTACTGGGTGTGCACGGTCCCCGTGGTGGCCCTCGCCGTGGCCGGACTCGGCGTGGTGGCCATGCTCGCGAATCGACGCCGGGTGGGCTTCGAGCGCCGCACGCGGATGGGGCTCGAGCCCGAGTGCCGCTTCGCCCGTGGCCGGGACATGGCTCCGCTGTGGGTGCGAAGCCCGACCCCGAACCGCATGATCCTCGGGCGGGTCGGGGGACGGTTGGTGGCCACCGAGGACCGGGGCCTGGACCTCGATCATCTGCCCTGGTGGGCACGCCGACGGGCCGAGGCGCGCCGGGGGGACAGGGGGGCCGTGGTTGTCCTCGGACCGACCCGGTGCGGCAAGACGACCGCCCTGGCGGTGCCGGCCATCCTTGAGTGGGACGGGCCTGTCATCGCCCTGTCGGTCAAGTCCGACCTCATGGGGTCCACCATCCAGGCCCGGCGCCGCCGCGGCGACGTCAAGGTCTTCGACCCCGCCGACGCGACGTGGGAGACGAGCTCGGCGTGGTCACCACTGCGGGCAGCCAACACCCTCACTGGGGCGAAGAAGGCGGCCAGGGCCCTGGCCAACGCCGTCGACTGGTCCTCCTCGAGCGGGGACATGGCCTTCTGGGTCTCCTCGGCCGAGGACCTCCTGGCTCCGCTGTTCTTCGTGGCCGCCAACAACGACCTGGGCATGGCCTACGTGGTCTCGTGGGTCCTCACGATGGACCGGCCCTCGCCCACCGGCGAGCTGTCGGTGGCTGCCACCCTGGTGGAGACGCTGACACACCACGTCGACCCGGCGGTGGCGGCCGACGCCCGCCAGGCCAAGGAGATGCTGGAGGCCACCTGGGGCCTCGAGTTCCGCCAGCTCTCCTCGGTGTACGTGACGGCCAAGGCCATGGTCTCGGCCTGGAACGACCCCATGGTCGTCCGCTCGGCCGCCGGTGAGCCGCTCGACCTCGACTGGCTCCTGGAGGACACCCGCCTCCCCGACGGCGGGCGTCGGGCCAACACCTTGTTCATGTGCGCCCCCCTCCACGAGGCGCAGCGCCTGGCACCGGTGCTTGGGGGACTGCTGGGCGACCTGTTCGAGCAGGCCTACGAGAAGGTCGGCAAGGACAACAAGGCGATCGGCCCCGTGCTGGTCATCGTGGACGAGGCGGGGAACTGGCCGCTGCGCAATCTCCAGGGCCTGGCCTCGACGTGCGCGGGGATCGGGCTGCTACTCGTGCTCATCTACCAGTCCAAGGCCCAGATCGACGCCGTGTACGGGCGCCAGGCCGACACCGTCCTGTCCAACTGCCTGACCAAGGTGTTCTTCGCCGGGCTGTCGGACGAGTCGACCCTCAAGTACGCCGAGGCCCTGCTGGGCTCCGAGCACGTGCGCCAACGCCAGGTGTCGGTGGACGTGGCCGGCGTGGGCGGCGGCCGCCGCTCGGTCTCGGAGTCGGCGGCCCGCACCGAGTTGATGCCCATGGCGCTGCTCCGCCAGGTGCGCCCCGGCGAGGCCCTGCTCCTGCACAACACCCTGCCTCCTGCCCACCTCATCGGCCGCTACTTCTTCCGCGACCCGCGTCTGCACCTGGAGGCCACCGGGACGTCGCCACCCGGCCGGTTCGCTCGCCTGCGCCGGCTAGGCGGGGGCGGACGGGGCGGGGCCGAGGAGACGCCCGAGGAGGGGGCGGCGTGAGGGCGGGTCGGCGCCCGGTGACGAGGAGGCGCCACGGCCGAGGAGGCGGCGGTGGAGCGTGAAAGCGTCGCACGTCCCGGCCCCCAGCGCGCCTGCGCCTCGATCACCACCCCGGCGGGCGAGTGGCTCCTCGGCTGGGACCCCCCGCTGGCCACCTTCTGGGCCACCCATCGGCGCCACGGCGCGGACGGCGGCCTGCTTGCCCGGGCCGACCACGAGCTCGGCGCTGATCTCGGCAGCTGTCCCAGCGTCGGCGCGCTGGAGGAAGCGCTCAGCTTCCCGCTGCCCGCCGCCGTACGCGGCGCGTTGTCGACCGAGCGCGCACGCCAGCCCCCCCTCGCCTACCCGCGGGGAGCCCTGGTGGTGGGGGACCCGGAGCGGCCCCACGGCGTCGACACCTATCCGACCTGGGACGGGTTCGTGGCCGTTCCCCCTGAGGGCGAGCGGTCCCGGTACGGGCTGCTGATGGAGCGGGAACGGGCTGTGGCCGTCGCCGAGCTGGGCGAGGGGACGGTCCTCGAGATCCTCAGCGGCAGTGAGGACCGGGCGACGGGCGGCCAGCGCGTCGAGTACCGCCTCACCCACCAGGGCCGGGTCGTCTTCGCCGGCGACGACATCCACGCCCCAGCCGACGCCGACCTGGCCTCCGACCAGGCCGGGCAGGCCCTGCTGGCTCTGGTCCTCGACCCCGAGGCTCCCCATCGGACCCGGCCGATGTCTCCCGGCCAGGCCGCCTTCGCCACCGCCCACGGCGAGCGCCTGCGCGCCGCCATCGAGCCGCGGAACCATCCCTACCCCCCGGGGACCCGAGTGGCGGCCAGCGTCGGTGGCGAGCGGGTAACGGGAACGGTCGCCTACGTGGCGTCGGGGCGGGGCGGAGACGCCCTGGCCTACGCGTGGCGGCCAGACACCGCCGAACTGACCGGGCATCCCTGGCGCGCCCACACCGAGCACAATCTGGTCAGCCCGCCGGCAGGTCTCACGACGACGCTGGCCCCACCCTTCGTCGCCGCCCCGGCCCGGAGGAAGCCGTTGGCCTTCGGGACCGTCGTGGCTCTGGCCCACCCCGACACCGGCGAGCGGACCGAAGCGGTGGTGCTCCGGGCCTACAGGGACGGAGCCTCCCAGCTCCTCTACCAGGTGCAGCCCACGGCGGCGGGAGAGGGCTCGGACGTGGTGGTGGCCGAGGACGACTGCGCGGTGGTCCGGGGAACGTGGTGGCCGAGCCGCCACGAGCTGCTGGCGGCACGCAAGCACGCGGGCATCGACGTGATTCCCGGCGAAGTCTTCGCAGCCGTCGAGGGCGGCCCGTCGTTGTCCCTGGTGGCCGACCGCCCCGTCGAACCGTCCCCGCTCACCGCCGGGCAGGCGAAGGCGGCGCTCGCCGTCGACGCGGGGGAACCACCGCCCTCCCTGGTCAAGGTGGCCATGCACGGCCAGCAAACGCGCGTCGGCGACCCCGACCACGGCTGGGTCGTGGTGGCTACCGACCGGTGGCTGGCGGCGATGGTTCGGCCGACGCCAGAGCTGCGGAACATCGTGAGCAAGGCGGCACCCGGCGCCCTCAAGGGCAACGAGCCCTCGCCGGTGCTCGCCGCCCTGGCCGCCCACCACGCCCCCGACGCCCTCGGCCCCACGCCGCCCGGGCTGGCCGAGCGCGTGTCGGCGTCGATGCCGGGCGCGGTCGGGATGAGCGTGTGACGCCAGTTCCCGCGAACCCCTACCCGCGCCCCCGTCACTGGGTGGGTCGGGTGCAAGGCGGCGTGCTGCTGGACGTGCCGGTCACCCCCCAGTGGGGGAGCGTGCCCTGGGTCGGCGTGGTCTGGCCCGACGAGCGGGTGCCCGGGGGATGGGCACGCTCGACGCTGGCGCCCGGCCCGCACAGACGGGGCTACGTGGCGGCACAGTGGACGACCGGCCCCGACGGCCGCCGCCACACCACGGCGTTGTTCAGTCCCGGCGACGTCATCGAGTTCGGGGCGGACTACACGCGTCGGCGCGGCCGCCGGCGCACCGAGACCGTCCCCGTCCGCTGGTACGGGGTGGTCCTGGCCACCCATCCCGAGCGCCTCGTCGCCTGGGGACCGTTCCCCGACCAGGGCCAAGCATGGGACGTCGCCCAGCAGGCGATGGCCACCTGGCGGGAGGCGGTGCAGGTGCACGTCCCGGGGATCACCGACGGCCCGCCGCCCGAGATGCACCCACCGCCCGATCCCTCCCGCGAGCTGCCCGGGCCGGTGGTGGAGGTCCAGACGGCGGGCGAGACCACCAGGGTCGACGACCCAACCCACGGAACGGTGGTGGTCGACGCAGCCGCCTTCGGGGCCGGGATGGCGGCGACGTCACAGAACCTGGTGGAGCTGCTCGGGGCGGTGGCCCCCGACGTGGAGCTGCGGGGGGACGAGCCGGTGGCCACCCTCGCCGCCCTGGCCGCCCGCCACGCCCCCGAGCGCCTGGCCGCCGGTCCACTCCATGGCTCGACGCCGGGACCCGCCGCCTACCACGCCGGTGCCAGCGGGGAGGTGGTGCGGCGCGACCCCGTCGCCGGCGACTCCGCCCTGCGCCCTCCCCGACGGTGGACCCCCGACGGGTTTGGGTGGGGACACGACGCGGAGACGGCGTGGGAGCTGGCCTACGCCCTGGTGGCCGACGCCACCGGCTCGCCCGACGCGGCGCGGTGCCTGGCCCCTCGGTACGCCACCGACGTGCTCGCC
>JALYMX010000349.1 GCA_030773495.1 Actinomycetota bacterium
ACGCGGCGTTGCTGCGTCAGGCTTTCGCCCATTGCGCAAGATTCCCCACTGCTGCCTCCCGTAGGAGTCTGGGCCGTGTCTCAGTCCCAGTGTGGCTGGTCGTCCTCTCAGACCAGCTACCCGTCGACGCCTTGGTGGGCCGTTACCCCGCCAACTAGCTGATAGGCCGCGAGCCCCTCCCGAAGCGAAATTCTTTCCTCACCAGGTCATGTGGCCCGGTGAGGGCATCCGGTATTAGCACCGGTTTCCCGGTGTTATCCCGAACTTCGGGGCAGGTTGCTCACGTGTTACTCACCCGTTCGCCGCTAGGCCTTCCCCGGTGTTGCCACCGGTTGGGCCCCGCTCGACTTGCATGTGTTAAGCACGCCGCCAGCGTTCGTCCTGAGCCAGGATCAAACTCTCCATCGAGATCTCGGAGGGGCGAGCCCTCCTTCGATCGGGAGAGCCGGCCTCCAGGGTCACCACCCCGTTGGCCGACTGGCACCAGAACGGACGTTGTCCGTTCTTCAGTGCATTGACTTTGCGACCACTTGCGTGGCCGCCCGCACTGGCTTTTGGCTTTCCTCTGTTCCGTTTTCAAGGAGCACCCGTGCGGAGCGCACACGTCACCAGAGGCGACGGAGGTGCGGGAATCCGCTGTGGGCCGAGGGCCACGCCGGAAAGCCAGCGTACTACCTCGACGCTCAGTCCTGCTCCGCTCTGGCGCCCTTGCGGGCCCCGGAGGCGGCTTTTCACTCTAGCACGCCGGGCCGTGGTGTCAAGCCGCCGGTCCTGCGGTGGCTGCGCCGTCGGCGACAGCGCCAGCGAGATCGACAACACTACCCGCCTGCCCTGTCTCCGGGGACGCTGCCCCAGGTCCGGGCCGCCCGAGCGGGGGCACGAAGCCCTCGCCCTGCGGTGCCACCGTGCCGACAACACGGTGAGCGAACATGTCAACCTTGCGCCGCGGCCCGCTATTCCTGTGTGCCCTGGTCCTGTTGAGCGGGGCCTGTTCCTGGCGCACCCCACCGCTGCAGTCGACCACGCCCGCGCCCCTGGCCCAGTCGTCGAAGATCCTGGCCACCGACGGATCGGTGATCACCACACTGCACGGCGAGGAGAACCGGGAGAGCGTGGCCCTCGAGCGGATGCCGGCGGCGTTGCGGGACGCGGTGGTGGCCATCGAGGACGAGCGGTTCTGGGACCACAAGGGGGTGGACCCGCGCTCGGTGCTGCGGGCGGTGTACGCCAACGCCAGCGAGGGTGAGGTGGTCGAGGGAGGCTCGACCATCACGCAGCAGTACGTGAAGAACGAGCTCGTGGGCGCCGAGCGAACCATGCGCCGGAAGCTGCGGGAGGCCGCCCTCGCCTACGAGCTCGAACGGCGCTACACCAAGGAGCGCATCCTCGAGCTGTACCTCAACACCATCTACTTCGGCAACGGCGCCTACGGGGTGCAGGCGGCGGCGAAGGAGTACTTCGGCGTGGACGTGGAGGGCCTCTCGCTCGGCCAGGCGGCGCTGCTGGCCGCCCTCATCAGGGCCCCCACCACGAGCGACCCCTACCAGCGGCCCGACGTGGCGACCGCCCGGCGGCGGGTCGTGCTCGACAAGATGGTGGAGCTCGGGCGGGTAAGCGCGGAGCAGGCGGAGGCGGCCGCCAAGGAGCCCCTCGTGACGGTCACGCCGGCCGAGGAGCGCTACCCGGCTCCCCACTTCGTGGAACGGGTCAAGCGCTTCGTGCTCGACGACCCCCGCTTCGGCGCCACCGCCGAGGCCCGGCGGAGCCTGCTGTTCCGCGGCGGGCTGCGCATCCACACCACCCTCGACCTGGAGCGCCAGGCGCAGGCCGAGGCGGCCGTGTCGAGGGTCCTCTCGACCCCCGCGTCGGACCCGAGCGCCGCCGTGGTGTCCATCGAGCCGGCCACCGGGTACGTCCGCGCCCTCGTCGGCGGCCGCGACTTCTTCGGCGCCACCCCGGACGCCAAGTTCGACCTGGCCACTCAGGGCCGGCGCCCGGCGGGCTCGTCGTTCAAGCCGCTGGTGCTCGCCGCCGCCCTCGAGAAGGGCATCCCCCTCACCCGGGTCTACGACGCCCCGCCCAGCCTCACCATCCCGCTCACCCGTGATGCGTGGGAGGTGTCGAACTACGAGGGCCACGGCGGCGGTCGCATGAACCTCATCGACGCCACCGTGCAGTCGGTGAACACCGTCTACGCCCAGCTCATCCTCGACGTCGGTCCGGCCGACGCCATGGCGGTGGCCGCCCGGATGGGCGTCGCCTCCCCGCTGCCGCCCCACCCGTCCGCCGTGCTGGGAGCGAACGACGTCACGCCGGTGGACATGGCTGCCGCCTACACGACGCTGGCCAACCGGGGGCTGGCGGTCCCGCCGGCGTTCGTCACCAAGGTGGTCGACGGCACCGGCCGGTTGATCTACGAGCACCAGCACTCGCAGCGGCGGGTGCTCGAGCAGCCGGTGGTGGACGCCACCGTGGACGTGCTGCGCCAGGTCGTCGAGCGGGGCACCGGCGTGGAGGCCCGGATCGGCCGTCCCGCGGCGGGGAAGACGGGGACCAGCCAGGACTGGGGAGACGCCTGGTTCGTGGGCTTCACGCCCGAGCTGGTCACGTCGGTATGGGTGGGCTTCCCCGACCGGCGGCGCTCGATGGTCCCCCCCGCCGCCCGGATCGTGGTCACCGGCGGTTCGTGGCCGGCCCAGATATGGCAGCTCTACACGGCGGCGGCGCTGGCCGACGTCCCCATCAGCCAGTTCCCGCCGCCTCCGCCCCTGACGAGCTCGGAGGGACCGCCGCCCATGCCGGTCCCGTCGGTGATGGGCATGCCCGTCGACCAGGCGGAGGAGGCGCTGGCGCGCGACGGCCTGCGCGCCGTTCGCCACGCTCGGGCCAGCGACGAGTACCCGCCGGGCTACGTCGTGGCCCAGTCGCCGCCCGGCGGTGGCGAGGTTCCCGGCGGGTCGGAGGTCGTGCTGGAGGTGAGCAGCGGCCCAGCCACCGCCACCGTCCCCGACGTCCTCGACCGCACCGCCGAGGAGGCCACCGCCCGGATCGAGGAAGCAGGGCTGGCCGCCGAGGTGGTCGTGCAGCCGGAGCCCAAGAGCGCGGGCGCCGCCGCCCGCAAGGGGCGGGCATGGAAGCAGACGCCCCAGGCCGGGACCCGCACCAACCTTCGCGACAAGGTCACCGTCTACGTCAACCCGGCCTGACGAGCCGGCCTGAGGAGCCGGGGCGGCGACACGTTGGGGTCGCCGGGAACGAACCACCGCCAGGGCGCGTCGGCCCCCGCCGTGAGCCCGATGCGCACGGTGTTGCCGGGGGCCTCGGGCGGCGCCGTCCCGTCGTCGGCCACCACCACGCCCCGGTTGCCGTCGACCAGGTCGGCGCCGTCGTCGGCGCGGGTGATGCCGAGCGCCTGGCAGAGCTTCCCGGGCCCGCTGCAGAGATCGGTGAGGCGGCGGGCCGCCGGGCGGGCGGCGCGCATCTCCTCGACGCCGGCCACCGGCGCCAGGGCCCGCACCAGCACGGCACCGGCCACTCCCTCCTCGGCGCAGACCACGTTGGCGCACCAGTGCACGCCGTAGGACAGGTACACGTAGAGCCGCCCCGGGGGACCGAACATGGTGGCGTTGCGGGGCGTGGGACCGCGGAAGGCGTGGCTGGCGGGGTCCTCGGCTCCGGCATAGGCCTCCACCTCCACGATGCGCCCGACGCGCCCGCCCCTCGCCAGGAGCTTGTGCAACAGCTCGGGGGCCACCGCGCGCGGGTCCCGGCGGTAGAAGTCGCGCTCCAGCGGCGTCAGGCGCGCCACCGGGCGACGAGGTCGGCGTCGTGGCGCAGGCGTGACCGGAAGCGGCTCAACTGGTCGGCCACCGCCATGGGGCCGCCACCGCCCGGGGTGGTCCGGCGGGCCACCGCCGTCCCCGGCTCGAGGAGGAACAGGGCGTCGCCACCCAGGTCGGGATGAGCCTCGACCAGCTCGGCCAGGGCCACGCCGCGCTCGAGGCACGACCGCACGAGGCCTCCCACCACCCGGTGCGCCTCGCGGAAGGGCATGCCCCGGCTGACCAGCCACTCGGCCAGGTCGACGGCCGCCGAGGTCTCGCTGTCGGCCGCTGCCTGCATGCTGGCGGCGTCGAAGCGGACCGTCCCCAGCAGCCCGGCCAACGCCGCCAGCGCCAGGCGGAGCTGGTCGAGGGCGTCGAAGAGCGGCTCCTTGTCCTCCTGAAGGTCGCGGTTGTACGACAGCGGGAGGCCCTTGAGCGTGGCCAGGATGCCGGCGAGGTGGCCGATGACCCGACCCGCCTTCCCCCGAGCCAGCTCGGCCACGTCGGGGTTCTTCTTCTGCGGGAGCATGGAGCTGCCGGTGGCGTAGGCGTCGTCGAGGTGGACGAAGCCGAACTCCTCGCTCGACCACAGCACGAGCTCCTCGCCCAGGCGGGACAGGTGCACGCCGAGCAGGGCCATGTCGAACAGCGCCTCGGCCACGAAGTCGCGGTCGCTGACCGCGTCGAGGGAGTTCTCGAAGCGGGCGGCGAAGCCGAGGTCGGCGGCGACGGCGTCGGGGTCGAGGGGCAGCGACGAGCCGGCCAGGGCGCCGGCCCCGAGCGGCGACACGTCGAGGCGGGCCACCGTGGCGAGGAGCCGGTCGACGTCGCGGGACAGGGCCCAGCCGTGGGCCAGCAGGTGGTGGGCCAGCGAGACCGGTTGCGCCCGCTGCAGGTGCGTGTACCCGGGCAGGTAGACGTCGACGGTGGTCTCGGCCCGGGCCAGCAGCACCTCCTGCAGGGCCAGGACCCGCTCGGCCAGTGCGGCCAGCTCCCGCTTGGCGAACAGGCGCAGCGCGGTGGCCACCTGGTCGTTCCGGCTGCGGCCGGTGTGGAGCTTGGCCCCCACGCCGCCGGCGATCTCGGTCACCCGGCGTTCGATGGCCGTGTGCACGTCCTCGTCGGTCTCCCGGAAGGCGAACGTCCCGTCGGCCAGCTCCTCCCCGACCCGGTCCAGGGCGGTGAGCAGGATGCCCACCTCCTCGGCGGCGAGGATCCCCGAGCGCCCGAGCCCGCGCACGTGGGCCCGGGACCCCGCCAGGTCGTCGCCGGCCAGGCGGCGGTCGAACGAGAGGCTGACGGTGAACTCCATCAGCTCGTCCGCCGGGCGGCCGTGCAGGCGGCCGTCCCAGAGGGTCACGAGCGGCCCCGGTGTTCCTGGCGCGCCGCCCACGTCTCGACGCCGAGGCCCCACAGGCGCACGAAGCCCTCGGCGTGATCGTGGCGGAACCGGTCGGCCGCCTCGTAGGTGGCCAACTCGTAGTCGTACAGGCCCACCTCGCTTCGCCGCCCGGCCACGATGCAACGCCCGGGCACCTCGCAGCGCAACCGCACCTCGCCGGTGACGAAGCGCTGGCTCTCCTCGACGAAGGCGTCGAGCGCCTGCTTCAGCGGCGAGAACCACAGCCCGTCGTAGACCAGCTCGGCGTAGCGGGGCTCGAGGCGGGCCTTCTCGTGGGCCAGATCGCGCTCGAGGGTCAGGTCCTCCAGGTCGGCGTGGGCCATGAGCAGGGCCAGCGCCCCCGGGCACTCGTAGACCTCCCGGCTCTTGATGCCCACTCGCCGGTTCTCGATCATGTCGATGCGCCCCCAGCCGTACGAGCCCACCACCCGCGTCACCTCGGCGATGAGATCCTGGATCGGCTTGGCCTTCCCGTCGAGCGACACCGGTACGCCCTGCTCGAACCCGATGGTGAGCTCGCTGGGCTCGACGGCCGTCGGGGTGGTGAGCTCGTAGACCTCCTCGGGGGGCTGCTGCCACGGGTCCTCGAGCACGCCGCACTCGATGGTGCGGCCCCACAGGTTCTGGTCGATGGAGTAGGGGCTCGACTTGGTGACGGTGATCGGGATGTCGAAGCGCTCGGCGTACTCGATGGACTGCTCGCGGGTGAGCCCCCAGCCCCGGACCGGGGCGAGGATCTCCAGGTCGGGCGCGAGGGCCCGGGTGGACACCTCGAAGCGCACCTGGTCGTTGCCCTTGCCCGTGCACCCGTGGGCGACCGCGTCGGCACCATGGTCACGGGCGGCAGCCACCAGGTGCTTCACGATGACCGGCCGCGACAGCGACGAGACGAGCGGGTACTTGCCCTCGTACTTGGCGTTGGCCCGCAACGCCGGCACGACGAAGTCGCGGGCGTACTCCTCTCGGCAGTCGACCACCACCGCTTCCACGGCGCCCGCGGCCAGCGCCCGGCGGCGGATCTCCTCGAAGTCGCCGCCCTGGCCCACGTCGGCGGCCACGGCGATCACCTCGACCCCCAGCTCCTCGCCCATCCACCGCACGGCCACCGAGGTGTCGAGCCCGCCGCTGTAGGCCAGTACGGCTCGCTTGGTCATGGTCTCCGCCCCCGTGAGGCGGCGAACCCGCCCCGGCGCTCCGGTCGTGACACGTCGGCTCCTCTCAGATCTCTCACAGCCCGGCGAGGGCCGACAGGCGCCTCGCCACCTCGGCACCGCCCACCCGCTCGGCGGCCACCACGATCACCGTGTCGTCGCCGGCGACGGTGCCGACGATCTCCTCCAGCCCCGCCCGGTCGAGGGCGGAGCCGACCACGTGGGCCGACCCCGGCGGGGTGCGGAGGACGACCACGTTCGACGAATAGGCCACCTCGGCGACCCAGTCGCCCAGCACCCGCCGCAGGTGGTCCTCCGGGGCGAGGCGGTCCCGCGCCAGCTCGGGGATGGCGTACACCGTCTCGCCGCCCGAAACGCGCACCTTCACGGCGCCGAGGTCCTCCAGGTCCCGCGACACCGTGGCCTGGGTGGCGACCACCCCCTCCGCGGCCAGCAGCTCCACCAACTGGGCCTGGCTGGTGACGGCGTGACGCTCGAGCAGGCCGGCGACGCGGTGCTGGCGCTGCGTCTTGGCCGTCCTCACGCCGCTCGCCCCAGGAGGAACAGCAGCAGCCCGCGCGTGGCGTGCATCCGGTTCTCGGCCTGGCGCCACACCACGCTGCGGGGCCCGTCGAGGACGCCGGCGCTGACCTCCTCGCCGCGGTGGGCGGGCAGGCAGTGGAGGAACACGGCCTCGGGGCCGGCGAGCTCCATGAGCCGCTCGTCCACGGTGAACCCGGCGAACGCCCGCCGGCGCTCCCCAGCCTCGTCCTCGTGGCCCATCGAGGCCCACACGTCGGTGTACACGGCGTCGGCTCCCTCGACCGCCTCCTCGGGGCGGGCGGTGACGTCCACGTCGCCACCCAGCCGGCGGGCCCTCTCCACGGCGGCGTCGGGCAGCGCGAACCCGGGAGGCGTCGCCACCCGCACGGCCATGCCCATGAGCGCGCCGGCCAGCACGAGCGAGCGGCAGACGTTGTTGCCATCGCCCACGTAGGCGACACGGTGCCCCGTCAGCCCTCCCCACTGCTGGCGCAGTGTGAGCAGGTCGGCGAGGGCCTGGCACGGGTGGCTGTCGTCGGAGAGGAGGTTCACCACGGGGACGCCGGCCACCTCCGCCATGCGCTCGAGCTTGGCGTGCTCGAAGACCCGGGCGCCGATGGCGGCGTGGTACCGGCCCAGGACCCGAGCGGCATCGGCCGCCGGTTCCCGCACGTCCACGTCGACCTCCTCGGCCCGCAGCGAGACGGGATGGCCCCCCAGCTGGACGACGGCCATCTCGGTGGCGTTGCGCGTGCGCAGGGAGGGCTTCTCGAACAGCAGGGCCACGCCCCGGCCGGCGAGCAGGCGGGGAGGGTCGTCGTGCTCGGCCAGGTCGAGCACCTCGGCCACCTCGGGCCCGGTCAGGTCGTCGACCTCCAGGAGGTGGCGGGGCGGACCGGTCATGTGAGAACCGAGGCGAGGATGGCCACGGCCTCGTCGATCTCGGCGTCGGTGACCAGCAGGGAGGGCTCGAAGCGCAGCGCCGAGTCGGTGACCGGGTTCACGACGAGGCCCGCTAGCAGGGCGCGGGCGGCCACGTGGCGGGCGGTTCCCGGCTCCGCCAGCTGGGCGGCCAGCAGCAGGCCCATGCCCCGCACGCCGGCCACGCCGCGGACCCTCGCCAGCCCCTCGGCCAGCC
>JALYMX010000350.1 GCA_030773495.1 Actinomycetota bacterium
GCTGGTGGAGCGCCTCGGGCTGGTCGGCGCCACCGACGCCGGGCCCATGGCGGTCGAGTCCTCGTGGCGCCACCTGCGCGTCGACGCCGCCTTCCACCGCACCTACCAGGTCACTGCTTGGCCCCGCCTGCCGGTGGCGCCCGCCTGGCTGGAGCCGTTCCTGGCCGGGCCGGGGGTGACCCGCACCATGACCGTGGTGTTCCGGCCGGTGTCCGCCCACCAGTCCCGCCGGCGCATCGAGCGGGACCTGGTCAAGCTCGACTCCGACGCCGTCACCAAGGAGGACAAGGGACGCCGGGTCGACGCCCGTCACCGCCGCGCCACCCAGGCCCTGCTCGACCGGGAGGCCGAGCTGGTGGCCGGCTACGCCGAGATGGGCTACCTGGGCCTGGTGGGGGTGAGCGCCTCAAGCGAGGAGGCGCTGGCCGAGGCGGCCGAGGTCACCGAGCAGCTGGCCCGGGAGGTGGGCATGGAGCTGCGCTGCCTGGAGGCCCGCCAGGACCTGGCCTGGGCCGCCGCCCTTCCCCTCGGCCTGGCCCCCCGCCACCTCCTGGCCGGGTAGGGGAGCCATGGCCCGCCCCACGCTCCGCCTCCGCTACCACCGGGGCACCACGGCCCACATGGCCAGTCTCTACCCGTTCTCGGTGCGCTCGGGGGCGGGACACGCCGGCGCCTACGTGGGCCTCGACCTGCTGGCCGGGGGCGGCGAGTTCTGCTGGGACCCCTTCGAGGCCTACGCCACCGGAGCGGTCACCAACCCCAACTGCTGGGTGTTCGGCGAGCCGGGCAACGGCAAGTCGGCCCTGGTCAAGTGCCTGCTGTGGCGCATGACCGGCATCTACGGTACCGGGCAAGGCGGGCGCTGGTTCGCCATCGCCGACCCCAAGGGCGAGTACCTCGGCCTGGCCGAGCGGCTGGGCCTGGCGGTGGTGCGCCTCGCCCCGGGCGGCACCACCCGGGTCAACCCGCTGGCCGACGGGCCCAGCTCCGGTGCCGAGGCGCCCGAGCAGCGCGACCTGCGCCGGGCCGAGATGGTCACCGCCCTGGTGGCCACCGTGCTCGACCGCCCGCTCAACCAGGTGGAGGACGCAGCGGTGTTCGCCGCCGTCGAGCACCTGGGCCGGCGCCGGGGCGGCGCCACACTTGGCGACCTGGCCGGCCTGGTGCGCCGACCGGGCCCGGACGTGGCGGAGCGCCTGCACGCCGACGCCGCCGTCCTGGAGGCGGACCTGGCCGAGGTCGGCTTCGCCCTCGACAAGCTGCTGTCGCGCTCGCTGCGGGGCATGTTCGACGGCGCCTCGACGGTGCCGGTGCGCTGGGAGGGGCCCGGCGTCGTGCTCGACCTGTCGGCCGTGCCCATCGACTCCGAGGCGCTGCCGCTGGTCATGGTGGCGGCCGCCGGGTGGCTGTCGCAGCTGATGGCCGGGCCGGGGCCGCGGCGGGTGCAGGTCCTCGACGAGGCGTGGGCCCTGCTGGCCAACCACCACACCGCCCGCTACCTGCAGACCTGCTTCAAGCTGGGGCGCACCTACGGGGTGGCCAACGTGTGTGTCGCCCACCGGCCGTCCGATCTCGGCGCCCAGGCCGACGACGGCACGTCCACGGCCAAGATCGCCGCCGGCCTGCTGGCCGACGCCGCCACCAAGGTCCTGCTCCGCCAGGCCCCCGACCAGCTCGACACCGCCTCCACCAGCTTCGGGCTCACCGAGCCCGAGCGGCATCTCGTCGCCCACTTGGCCCGGGGCCGGGCGCTGTGGAAGGTGTCGGGGCGTGCGGCGGTCGTGCAGCACATGTTGTCGAGTGCCGAGTCTCGCCTGTGCGACACCGACGCCCGCATGACTGGGACCCACGCGGCCGATGCCGCCTGAGCCGTTTCCCGCGGGCCACGGGCCGCCGCAACCCCGGGCGCTCCTGCGCCAAGAGGAGAAGAGGAACAGGCGTGAGCCATCCCACGACACCGCTCGACCTCGCCCGGAGCGACCTCGCCCACCGGGCGAGTGTGGCTCGCGAGGCGGGCGACGCCCAGGAGTGGGCCCTGCTCGAGCACCTGGCGTCGATCGCCGACATGGTGTGTCGCATCGGCGACCATCCCGAGTCCGCCCACTACCGGGCCGAGAAGTCCGGGCCGCTGCTGCGCTCCGCCGCCTACCTCCAGCTCGAGTGCCTCAGGGCCTACCTGGGCGACGCCGACGACGACGCGGCGGCCGAGCTGGAACAGGCGACCGACGCCCTGGAGAAGGTGCACGACGCCGTGACGCGCGCCATGTGGGCGAGCGCCGGCGCCCGGCGCGGTGCAACGTTCGAGGACGACGACG
>JALYMX010000351.1 GCA_030773495.1 Actinomycetota bacterium
CGCCTGGCCCTCGCCACCGCGGCCGCCGGCGTCCTCGGCCTGGCCGTCTGGGTCGTGCCCATGGCGCTCGAGCAGCCCGGTGGGCTGGCCGTCGTCCGCGAGCACGGCGCCCGCATCTGGCGGGAGGCGGTGTCGCTGAGCTCGCCGCTGTACGGTGCCCCGGCCGACGGCATCCGCTACAACCTCGGCCAGGTCGGGGGCTACACCCTGGCCGCCGTCGCCTTCCTCCTGCCCGCGGCCGCCCTCGGCGCCGTGCTGGCCGTGAGGGAGCGCAGCCGCACCGTCCTCGACGCACCGCGCCGGTCGCCACGCCCGCCCACCCTGCTGGCCGTGGCCGCCCTGCCCCCGCTGGCCTTCGTCGCCGTGTTCCACTTCGGGAAGGCCGGCTACGTGCTGTCCTACCTCCCCGCCCTCGTGCTGCTGCTCCTCTGGCCGGCGGCCGCCCTCCCCGGGCGCCAGCGCCTCGCCGTCGGCGCCCTGGCCCTCGTCGGCTGCGTCCTCCAGGCGCTGCGCTTCGCCGGCGCTCCTGGCCTGCTGCCCGCCTCGCTCACCGACACCGGGCCGTGGTTCACCGAGTCCCGGTTCGGCGCGCCCTACCGCGTGACGGCGCCGGCGCTGCGGGAGACCGACGCCGACGTCGAGCGCCACCTGGACCTGGGCGAGCGCTTCGATCCGGCCACCCACGAGCTGGTGTACGTCTACCTCAACGGCGGCCACCGGTACCGCCACGCCATGCTCACCCACCCCGAGTTCCGCGCCCACTACCTGCAGCTCGGGTTCCACGAGTGGTCGGCCCAGCACCGCCGCTGGCGCCACGAACGCGACCACCGCGTCGAGCTGGCGGCCGGGAGGCGCGCCGTGCTGGTCGTCGACGAGCCTCGGCGTGACGTGCGGGCGCTCGTCGCCAACGGTGTGGCCGAGGCGGTGCGCCTGCCCACGGGGCCCACCGTCTACGTCGTCCCGCCGGGGGTCAGCGTCTACGACGTCGAGCTCGTGTCCGCCCCGGGCCCGTCCCACTAGGGTCGCCGCCATGGCCCGGCGAGCCGCCCGGCCGGTGGTGTCCGCCCTCCGCGAGGCGTTGCGGGCCACGGCCCGCAACCGTCCCCGTGTCCGGCGGCTCATGACGCTGGCCGCCCGCGAGCTGGCCCGAGCCCTCGACGACGACGTGTACGGCGCCCACTACTTCGGCGCCGGGCGCGACCCGCTGGACCGCATGGGGCTGTCGGGCTACGAGCGCTACGACCGTGACACCAGCAACGCCAACGTGGCCGCCTACCTGGTGTGGCGGTGGTTCGACGTGCGGCGGGCCCTCGACGTGGGCTGCGCCACCGGGTTCGTCGTCGAAGCGCTGCGGGAGCTGGGGATCGGCGCCACGGGCGTGGACGTGAGCCAGTACGCGGTGGAGCAGGCGGCGGCCGGCGCCGCAGGGCACATCGGCTACGGAGACCTCACCCGCCGCCTCCCCGCCCGCGACGGCCAGTACGACCTGGTGACAGTGCTCGAGACCCTCGAGCACCTGCCCCCCGAGGTCGTCCCGCACGCCCTCGCCGAGCTGCGCCGGGTGACGCGGGGCTACGTGCTCGCCACCATCCCGTCGTTCGGGCCCAACCCCAACGGCCCCGGCGGCTGGTTCACGGTGAAGGTGCGCGACGAGCGGGTGCCCCACTACGAGTCGCTCGGGCCGGACTACGAGGGGCCCATCCCCTTCGAGGACCTCTACCGCGACGCGAGGGGCGAGCCCATCGAGGGCCACCTCACCATCGCCTCGTTCGCGTGGTGGACGGCCCGCTTCGCCGACGCCGGCTTCGTGCGCTGCGGCGAGGTGGAGCGCCGCATGCACCCCCACCTGGCCCGGTTCGGCCTCACCAAGTACTGGAACCTCTACGTGTTCCGCGTCCCCGACGCCCCCGAGCCGGGGCCCGACGTGCGCACGCCCGAGGAGATCGCCCGCTGGGAGGCCAACTTCGGCCTCGACCGCCGGCAGGCGGCGCCCGAGGACCTCGCCGCCGTCGCCGCCGCACTCATGCCGCCGCTCCCGAGTACATAGCGGGGGTTTTCGCCCGGCTATGTACTCGGGAGCGATCGGCCAGGCGCTGGCGCGCTAGAGGGCGTAGCGGGCGGTGAGCCCGCGCACGCCGCCCCGGTAGCCGGGCACGGCGGTGGCCACGTCGGACAGGAACGGGGCGTCGCCGAAGGCGAACACCCGGCCGGCGTCGTTGGCGATCAGGTAGCCGGCGCCGGAGCCGGTGGCCTGGATGCCCCGCGCCGGGCC
>JALYMX010000352.1 GCA_030773495.1 Actinomycetota bacterium
CTGCCCCCGCCACCAACCCCCCCCAGGAGCGAGAGCCGAAGCACGGCCTGACCAGGTGTTTCGGCTCTCCGCGCGACTCGGAATCCCCTCGCCGACGCCCTCCAGCGACGGCGATAGATCGGCATAGATCGGGAAGTGATTACCCCCTGCCCTGGGCTGACCAGGGCAGCCCACCCCCCGCTCACCCCCCCTGCCCACCCTCGCTGACCTGGCCTGCCCGGAAGCGGCGGCCCCGGCGGTGCCCACACCGGGTGGTCAGCCACCTGTGCCCAGGTGGGCATCCGACGACCGCGTGCACAACGTTCCGTTCGGGCCGCCTCCGGGCCGGTACACGAACGCCGGCGCCGCGGTGGCGCCGGCAGGGGAAAGCGATGGCCTCCGAGCAGCAGTACCTGACCCAGCCCGAGGCGGCGGCGCTGTGCGCCTGCGACTACAGCACCATCAAACGCCACCGCGAGCGGGGGCGCTTCCCCAACGTCAGACGCCGCGACGACGTCAACGGCACCTACGAGATCCCGCTGTCCGACCTGGTCGCCGCGGGCTTGTGGAAGCCGACCGAGGGTGACGACGAGGACGTCGAGGCAGCCATCGGCCGGACGAGGACCGAGCGTCGCCTGGAGGAGATGCGCCTCGAGCTCGAGCGGGTGCGAGCCGAGGCTCGGGCCCTGGCCGCCGCCTTCGACCAGAGCCGCGAGGAGGTGGCGTTCCTCCGCAACGCCCTCCACGTGGCGCTCGGGCGGGCCTCGTGATCCCGCGCGGGGCGCCCCGTGGGTAGGAGGCTCACCGGCAGCTCGTGGGAACGCGGCGGGCGGTTCTACGCCAGCCTCCCGGTTCGGCGCGAGAGCAAGCGCCGCATCCAGGCGGCCTTCGAGTCCGAAGCGGATCGTGACGCCTGGGTGCGGGCCGGGGTGGCCGCGCTCTCTGCCGGAGGGGCGGCCCCCGAGCCGGAGCGGTTCCGACGGGGACGCGTTCTCGTGTCGGTGCCGGCCGACGAGAGGCCCATGCCGGTGTTCGAGGCGCTCGCCTACGGGTGGCTCGACGAGTACTACGGGCGCCTGCGCCGGGGCAACGCCGAGCGCGAGCGCGACGTGCGGGCCATCGTCGAGACGCACCTCATCCCGGCCTTCGCCGGCCCCATTCCCGCCGACGCCACCCTCGCCCGTGAGCGTCTGGTGGACTTCGTCCGTCGCCTCGCCGCCGAGCCCGAGTGGCACGACGGGCCGGTCGAAGAACGTGCTGGCCACGGGCGTCTCCTCACCATCTCGGAGGCCAAGGTGTTCTGTGCCCGCTCGGAGGCGACGATTCGTCGCGCCCTGCGGGACGGACGCCTCCCCGGGGCCCGGCGGGGGGTGCAGGGGGAATGGCTGATCCCCGCCTCGGACCTCGTGTCGGCCGGCGTCGGCGCCGCGTCCCGGGCGCCGCGGGCCATGAGCCGCGCCTACGTGACCGACATGCTCTGGGCGCACTCGAAGATCCTCGACTGGGGCCGGGCCAACGGCTGGCAGATCGCTGATTTCGCCCGAGACGTCCATGCTCTCAGCCCCGACGAGACCGTGGCCCGCAAGCGCCCGGAGGCGGAGCTCCGTCGCCCTCTTTCGGTGGCCGAGCTCGCCCGCGTCGCCGCCCACCTCCACGTCGTGCACCAGCTCGTGCTGTGGCTCATGCGCATCCTCGGCTTGCGGATATCGGAGGCGTTCGGCCCCCGCGTCGGCGACATCGTCGATCTCGGCGAGGTCGGCCTGCTCTTCGTCGAACGCCAGGGCGGACGCGCCTTCATCACGCGCACGCGCGGTGGGGTCGAGACCACCTACTCGAAGCGGACGCTCAAGCGCGCCGCGTCGTTTCGCGTGATCGTGGTCCCGGCCACGCTCATGGAGACGGTCCGCGTCGTCGTGGAGGCCTTCCACACCGATCCCGACACCGGAGTCGTCGACCTCGACGCCCGACTGGTGCCCTGGATCGTGAAGGAAGGGCGCGGGCAATCGGCGTTCCGTGCCGCCCTCGACGCCGCTCTCGTGCGCGAGGGGTTCGACCCCGACACGTGCGGCTTCGAGGTCACCACCCACGACCTGCGCAAGTCGCTGGCCACCGACCTGGCCTGGAACCCGGACCTCGATGAGCTGGCTAAGCGACGCGTGATGGGGCACAAGGCCGGCGACGACGTCTTCGCCCGGATCTACACCCTGGACCATCCCACCCTCGCCCCGTTGGCGGCCGTGGCACGTGCCGTCGAAGCAACCATCGCCCAGTCGGCGCCGACGCTGATGGTCGCCACCGAGCGCGCCGTCCGGTGGTCGGTCGACAACCCTCTGCGTGCCCGGGCGCTCCACGTCGACGCGGTGTTAGCCGAGGCCGGGTGGCAGGTCGACCGCGGCGGAGCCGACAACCCGTGGTGCGACACGAACCGCGTCGCCTCGGAACTCGCCGTTTCGCCCACGACCGCCCGCCGGTGGATGCGTGACCAGGTGGTGCCGGCCACCACCTACACCGACGAGCACGGCAACGAATGCCGGCGAGCCCGCCTGGCCGATGTGCAGGCGGTCAAGGAGCGGCTCGGCGGTCGCATCCTGCTACGCGACCTGGCACGAGACCTGGGGGTCGGGTACCACCGGGCTTGGTACACCCTCAAACGCCTCGGCATCGACCCTTCCCGGGACCCGCGGACGGAGGAGCTGGTCCTGAGCGCCGACCAGGCGATCGCCATACGAGCGGAGTTCGCTCGGCTTGCGACGCTCGGGTCTCGTTCCGTTCGCCTCAGCGCCGCGGCGACGAGGTTGGGCATCGCCGTTGGTCAAGTGCGGGAGCTCATCCGGCGGGGCGAACTCGTCGAGGACCCGGAACGGGATGCCTTCGGCGCTCGCTACGTCACCCTGGCATCCCTCGAGGCGATCCGTCTGGCGCGAGGAGGGGCAGCTCCCCCCGCCATTGGGGCCGACGTCGTCAGCCTCGCCACCCTCGTTGAGCTCACGGGGCTGACTCAGCCACAGGTGGTGGAGCTGACCGACCGGGGACTGCTCGAGCGACGGGACATCAGTCGCCGCTTCCATGTCACCGTGGAGAGCCTGCGACGGTGGGCCAGGGGCTATCGGCCAGACCTGCTCTGCCGGCTCGGCGACGAGCCCGCGGAGCACCCAGCCGAGGATGTCCGCATGGCATGAGGACCGGTCCTTGCTCCGTTGTCCGTGAGTGGTGCGCCCCACAAAGGCTCGCGTCCGCCTTCCGCCGGGAGCGCGCCGCCGCCCGTACCAGCAACATGGGCCGGATCTCCCGGGAGCACGGGCCGTCAGCCGCGCCGGTGTATTCATTTACACGAGTGGTTGAGGCGGCTAGCTTGTCCGTCCCGTCGCTAGTGTCCCGATCCCGTGGGGAGGAGGGTTGACGTTGACAAGCTGGTCGGTGCCGCTGACATCACCCGCCGGCTCGGGCTGCGGCGGGTGCAGGACGTCCACTACTTCCAACGCAGCGACCCCTCCTTCCCCCAGCCCGTCTTCCGCCTCGGGCAGTCCCGCGGTGGCGCCTACGTCTGGTACTGGCCCGACGTGGCGAAGTGGGCGCGGCGCAACGGACGCCTGGCGCGGGAGTGGAAGCAGGACCGAGACGACGCCGGCGAGGCGTGAGGCGCGCCGGCCAGGGCAAGGGCCCTCGCCGACCTGAGGGACCGGCGGGAGAAGGGAGCAACGGCGATGGCGACGACCACAGTCGGGAACGGCAGCCGGACCGTGCCCATGGCCGAGGGCGACCATCTCGTGACAGGACCCCCGCGGCGCCCTGTCAGCGCCCGGGTGCCGCCCAGCCTCGCCCTCGCCGTGGTCGCCGGGGTCCTGGCCGCCCTGTTCTACCTACGCGGCACCGGCGGGCCTGAAGGGGTGCGGGTGGCCGTCGCCGCCCGGGACATCCCCACCGGGGAGGCGGTGGGCATGGGCGACCTCCGCTTCAGCGAGGTGGTGGCGTCGCCGGTGCTCCTCCGCCAGCTGGTGCCCCGAGGGGACCTGGCGGCCCTGAAGGACTCGATCGCCGCCCGCCGCATCGTCGAGGGCTCCCCGCTCTTGCGTGCCGACCTCGTGGCGCCGGCGGCGGGCCGCCAGCAGCGGGCGATGAGCCTCCCGGTCGAGCGGGAGCACGCGGTGGGAGGCGCGCTGCGCCCCGGTGACCGGGTGGACGTTATTGACGGCGCCGAGGGGAGCTATGTCGTCACCAACGCCGAGGTCCTGGCCGTTCCCGACCTGTCGACCGGCACTCTGTCGGGTACGGGGGACTACGCGATCACGATCGCCGTCGACGCCCAAGCGGCGCTGCGGCTGGCGGCGGCCATCGCCGGGGGCAAGGTCGAGGTGGTCCGTTCGACCGGCGCGGACGCGCTCCCGCCCCCCCTAGCTGGCCCAATCGGCGGCCGCCGGGGCTAGGCGTCGTGTCCGAGCTGACCTACGCCTTCGCCGCCGGCGGCGTGCGGGAGTGGGCCCGGGTCTGGGGGCGCCACATCGCTGACCACGGGCCGGGGCGGATCGTGGCCCACGTGGCCGAGCGCAAGAGCCTCTACGACCACGCCTGCCGCGTGTTCGTCGTCGACGCCGACTCCTCGATCATCGATCGGGGCGCGGTCGACCAGCTCCGCCAGCGGGGGACGGCGGTCGTGGCGGTGTGGGACCCGACCCAGCCGCGGACGAAGGAGCTGGGCGTGCGTCTCGCGGCCGACGCGCTCATCGAAGCCGATGCCAAGCCCGAGGAGCTGGTGCGCCTGGCCCTCGAGCTGGCCGGGGCGAGCGTCGAGCGTCCGGCGCGCGAGGCCGAGCAGGGGTCGGTCGCGATCACGGCGGTGGGTGGCGACGTCGTACCTTCGCCGCGGCCGCAGCGTCCGGGAGGGCTTCGCCTCGCGGTGGCCGGACCGGTCCCCGAGGAGGCCCAGGAGGTCACCGTGGAGCTGGCCCGGGCGTTGGCCAGCGGGGGCATGGCCGTCGTGGTGGTGGATGTCGACGAGGTCCACCCGGGCCTGGCCCAGCGCCTGGGGCTGCCCGTTCTGCCCAACCTCCGCATCGCCGTGGACGGGCTGCGTGACCGCCAGCGCCCGCTCAGTGACACCCTCCATGGCGTCCACGAGGCGGGCTTCTGGGTGCTGGCCGGCCTGGCTGACCCGGCGCAGTGGGCGGAGGTGCAGCCGGGCGAGGTGGCCGAGGTCATCGAGCACCTCGCCGCCGGCTGCGACGTCGTGGTCGCCCACGCCGGACCCGTCGCCGAAGGCCCCGTCGACCACGCCGCGCCCGACCGCTTCGGCATGACACGAAGGGTCCTGGCCGACGCCGACCGCATCCTCGCCGTGGGGATGGCGACGCCCACGGGGCTGGCCCGCTTGACGGCGTCGGTGGCCGACGTGCGCCTCGTGGCCCCAGCCACCCCGCTCGACGTGGTCCTCGCGCGGGCGCCCAGGGACGGATTCGGCCGCGCCGAGCTCGCCGAGTCGCTGTGGGCCGACGTGCAGCCCGCCTCGGTCAACCTCCTCCCCGCCGATCCGAGGGTGGAGGCAGCGGCGTGGGCCGGGCGCTTCGCCCGTCACGGCCCGTTCACCAAGGGCGTCGCCAGGCTGGCCGCCGCCGTGCTCCCCTCCGCACCTGTCGCGGGGGCGTCGGGGTCGCGGAGGTTCCTCGCGAGGAGGAGCGTGAGCCATGCCTAGCCCGACGAGCGTCGCCGAGCAGCTCTGGGAACGGGTCCGCGACCAGGTGGGCGACGAGCGGCTCGACCCGGAGGTCAACCGGGAACGCGTGGCGCAGCTCGCCGCCGACGTCGTGGGCCAGTACGGGCGGGAGGCGGCGGTGGGCGCGGCCACCCCGCTCGCTGACGCCAACGGCATGCTCAACCGCCTGGTCCACCTGGTGTGCGACTACGGCCCCCTCACCGCCCCCATCGAGGACCCTTCGACCGAGGAGATCCTCATCGAGGACGACGCCGTGTTCGTGGTGGCCGACGGGCGACTGCGGGGCCTGGCTGAGCCCACGAGCACGGCCATCAACCGCCACGTGGTCAACAAGCTGCTCCAGCAGACCTCGGTGTCGCTCGACCCCGAGAGCCCGCTCATCCAGGCCCAGGTCCTGGGCGGCCGCGCCCGGCTCACCGCCGCCGGCCCCCCGGTCATCGATGAGGGCGGGATCTCCGCGACCTTGCGCTTCTACACCGAGCGCCGGGTGAACCTCGAGTTCCTGGTCGAGCACGGGAGCCTGACCGCCGCGGCGGCCAACTTCCTCACTCTGGTGATGTGGGCCCTGGGCCGAGTGGTGGTCTCGGGCCCCCCCGCCGCCGGCAAGACCACCGCCCTCGCCGCCCTGCTCTCCGCCATCCGGGAGAACCACTGCGTGCGGGTGGCCGAGGAGTACCCCGAGCTCCACCTCCCCACCCGCTACGGGCGCCCCTACCGCTGCTGGCAGGGCAACGGGGCCGACGGCGCCATCGGGCTTCGGGACCTGGTCAAGTTCGTCCTCGGCATGCGGGCCAACTTCATCGTCATCGGCGAGGTGCGCTCGGCGGAGTCCTACGAGCTCATCCGGGCCATGCGGGCCGGCACGGGCTTCGGCTGCACGCTGCACGCCAACTCGGCCGAGGAGGCGCTCGAGGCGCTGGTCACCACGGCGCTGGGCGCGGGTCCCAACATCGACCGGCGCTTCCTGCGCGAGAGCTTCGCCGCTGGCGTCGACGTGGTGGTCCACGTCGAGCACGACGACCCCAACCTGGTCGCCGAGGGGGAGCCGTATCGTCGACAGGTCACCGACATCGCCGTGGTCGTGCCCCAGCTGTTCGACGACGGGCGCTTCTCGCTCCAGCACGTCTTCGAGCGCAAGGGCGGGCTCGGCTCGCCGCTGGTGTGGACCGGGCTGCCCCTGCCCGAGGCCTTCGCCCAGCGCCTCGAGCGCGTCCTGCCCGCGGGCCGCACCATGCGCCAAGTGCTCACCGGCAAGGTCGGGCTGCGATGAGGGGCTTGGGAGCCATTCTCGCCGGCACCGCCGTATTTCTCGTGGTGGCGTACCTCACCGGCCACCCGGTCACCGTCCGCCTCCGCCTCCCCGGCCGGCGCCGCCGGGGCCCCTCCCCGGCCGTGTGGCTGCGCCAGGCCGGCCTCGAGGTCACCCCGGGGCAGTTCTTCGCCGTGCGCGCCGGTGTGGCCCTGGTCGTGCTCGTCGTCGTGTGGGGCCTGACCGGTGCGCTGTTCGTCGCGGCGGTGCCGGCCCTCGTCGCTGGCTGGCTGCCACGGGCCTACTTCGCCCGCCGCCGCGCCGACCGTCTCGGCGAGGTGGTGCGGGCGTGGCCCGACGGCATCCGCCACCTGATCGCCGCCGCCCGGGCCCGGGGGACGATCCACCAAGCCCTCGTCGAGTTGTCCCGCAGCGGCCCTCGGCCGCTGGCGGAGGCCTTCGAGCGCTACCCGGTGCTGGCCACCATGGCCGGCTCCGTGGCCGCGCTGGAGACGGTGCGCGAGGAGCTGGCCGACCCCACCAGCGACGCCGTCATCGAGATTCTCATCTGCGCCCAGGAGGTAGTTGGATAGCGGGGTCCACCACCTGAGCGGCTCGGTGATGTGAGATTGACGCATGCGGAGAGGGGTGACGCGAGGGGCCTGACGTGGCGGCGTCGAAGAGGCGCGACTCCGAGGAGCCGAAC
>JALYMX010000353.1 GCA_030773495.1 Actinomycetota bacterium
ATCCGCCGCCTCGCGATGCGGCTCGCCGTGGCCGCGTTCACCGTGCGCCGCCCATGCGGGACATGACGGGCGCGAGGTCGCCGAGGACCCTGCGAACCGCTGCGTCCGACACGGAGCCGAAGTGTTCCAGGAGTTGCGGACGGAAGCCTGCCGCAATGCCTCGTACCGTCGGGTGCCACCGTTCGACGCCCGCCAACAGTGCGTGCGACTGCCGCCCGGCGGCCGCACGGCTGCTCACGAGCGCCGGCTTGCCCTCACCCCGCTCAGAACATCCCGTTGTCGTTCGTCGACGTCTCGGGGATCACCTGGAGCACATCCCAGTGCTCGACGATCCTGCCGTCGTCATCGAACCGGAAGATGTCGATCCCGGCGTAGTCCTTGTCGCCGGGCCAGTGCTGAAAGCAGTGCAGGACCACGAGGTCCCCGGCGTACCGCTCGATGGCCTCCGCAGGACGGTTCTGGTTGAACATGAGGTCGTAGAAGGCCATCGCTGCCTCCTTGTTGCGCGCTGGCGATCCCATGACGACTCCTCTCGATCGACGGGTCATGGAACGCGCGGAGCGCCCAGGAGATGGCAGGGGTGCCGGGGATTTCGCCAGGCGTCGACGGGAGGCCGTCAGGACCGCGCGATCCGGGCGTCCTCCACGGGCCACTTGCTGATCATGCTGGGCGCGCCAGCGATCGTCCTCACCGCGCCCCTACAACGCCTGTAGGGACGCGGCGAACATGATCAGCCTGGCCGCCGAAGATGAGCATTCGAGTGTCGCTGAGCGTCGCGTCGCAACGGTCAAGTGATCAGTTCCTACGCGCTCCGCGCCGAGGTGGCCTTCAAGCTGAGAGAGCAACGCCTGGCCGAGGTCCGTCAGCCTGTGAGGCCGGCTGGGTGACGAGCGCCGCAGGAAAATGCCGCCGGCGGCGTTCTCGAGGCGGCGGATGCTGCGGTCGACCGTGTAGCGATCTGTGCCGAGGACCGAGGCGGCGACGGCGAGGGTGTCGCTGCCCGCGGCGACCGTGAACCGACGCAGCCCCTTCGCGCCGCAGAAGCTGGAAAGCGCAGAGTCAAGCGGTTCCGGCAGCGGGACAGGGGTGGCCGGATGTTGACCGAGGTGCTCGTCGGCCTGCGCGAGGAGACGGCGGCCGAGCTCGGTGAGACGTTGGTTCGCCTGCTTGCGCGTCGAGCGGACGATGAGCACGGCACCGCTGGCAGCCTCCAGCTGCGATAGCTGCTTCGTCAGGACGTTCGCATGTAGACCGAGGTGTTGCGCCGCCTGGTTGAGCGAGCGGAACCGTGCGTAGACCTGAAACCGGCGGACGCGCTCTTTGCCGCCCTGCCCGACAACCGCGCTCGCCAGCGGCTCGGGCCATGCGGGAGGAACTCTCAGGCTATCGGCGTGGCTCGGTCCGCCCCGGCCTCGGAGAGGGATGCCGTGGGCGCGGGGCGATTCGGGCGATGTTCGGCGGCGTGGTGCCGACTTCGGCGGCGATGTCGGGCAGCGTGCGCCGACGCTCCAAGTACTCCACTCGCAGCCACTCCCTATCGACGACGTGCGTTGGGCGCCGGCGAGACGGCGGCACGGGCATCCCCTCGCGCCGGAGGCGCTCGGCGAGGTACTTGCGCCCGACCCTGAACTCGTCGGCCAGCGATCGGAGGGTCCGTTTCTCGTCGACCACGAGCACCCGCAGCCGCTCGGGGGTCAGGTCAGGTGGAGGAACCGTGCGAGCCTTTCGAGGACGAGGCGCACCCGATCGGACCGCGGGAGCGGTCCGGCGAGGGGGTGGATCTCGTCGAGGTCGATGTCGCGGCGGGAACAGAACGGGCTGCCGCCGGAGGACCAGGCGAACATGGTCGAGAGTCAGGCCCAGTTCGTCGGCGACGGCAGAGGGAGGGCGGTTGCGTCGCCAGAGGGCCGCGGCGCGAGCGATGTCGGTCGAGTCGAGGTCGGGAACGGGAACCCCGTCGAGGTCGACCCAGTCCGTCGGAGGTGACCACACCGGAGGCTCCCGATCACATCCGTGGTCGTCGAGCACCTTGCGGGCGTGGGCTTCCAGCAGGCCGGCGGCAACGGCAGGTAGGTGGAGCGCGAAAGCGTGGTACTCGGATGAGCCGCCCGGGCCCATCGGCCGCAGCGGCTCGGGCGCGTGCTGGGGCAGCCCCCTGGTGAGCAGCTCCCACACCCAGAGGCGCGCGTTCCGCAGCTTGCGGCGCCCGCCGGTGGGGACCGCGGCGGCGCAGATCTCGTCCCATGCTTTGAGATCGAGCACCGGGATCGCCGCGATGCGGCGTCTCCGCTCGTAGTCGATCGGGGTTCGGTGCGTCCGCAGCCCGTCGCTCAGCTGCGTCAGCGCCCGAAGAACGCTCCGGCCGTGGTCGCTGCGGGCGACAGCCTGAAGGACATGCGACAGTTTCCGACCGAAGGCGACGTCGTGCTCGCCTCGCCCACGCGCCAAGTCGTTGAGGGCCCTGCATGATCCGGGAAGTGTGAGCGCGGCCGCTGCGACGAGCCTGAAAGAGGTGGCGTCGACGCCTGTAGGGGGGCAGAGCCGCACCGCCCAGTCCGGCCAGAGGGCATCGGGCACAGCACCGGGGTCGAGATCGTCGCGGCGGGCGGGCACCCTGCCGGCCGTCGTGGTCCGCCAGCGGAGCCGGTCCACCGGCCGCAGCCTCGGATCGCGGATGGCGAGGACCCGCGAGATGAGCGAAGGACTCGCCGATCGCCAGCGAGAGGGCAGCGGGTGCGGGCGCACGTGGATGTCGCTCGTGGCGAGGGCGGCGAGGGCCACGCCGGTCGGATCGGCAAGGACGGCCTCGGCGCTCTCCAGCGGACCGGCGAGGGCAACCGTGTCGGTCAGTCCCTCGGGGTCGAGCGTCTCGAAGTCCAGGCCGAGGAACGTGGCCACCGTCAAGAGGTCGGCGATGTCCTCGACGCACGCCGCCGCGAGGCTTCGTCGTCCGCTCCGCCGATGAGGCCGGCGAGGCGGGCCTGCGCCGCGAGAACGGGTGGATGGGCGGCAGGCGGTCCAGGACCGTCGGTCAGACGGGCACCGCAGCGATGCTCGCCACGGCCGGTGGACCCGGGGCGCGCCACCGAGCACTCGCTCGGCTGCGGCTCGAGGTCGTAGCGGAGCACCTGTCGTCGCTGCGGGCGGCCGCACCTTGGGCATGTCGAAGACAGCAGGCACCGGTGGATCGGGCAGGCGACGAACCACGGGAGCCGCCACGCCTGGCTCCACCGGCCATCGGAGGCGAGGCAGTGCTTGCAGAACCGGCTCCAGAGCATGGGACGAGCGGCCCGGCCGATCCGGCGTCTGGCGTAGCGGGCCCGGACCAAGGTCTCGTAGCGGGCGAGCGGGCGCCACAGTCCCTCAAGCTCGTCTCCTCGGAGTCCCGTCGCTTCCGTCATCGGACCGAGCGGCGGGGGCCGGCGCCCGAGCGCGATCACGTAAGCGGGCTGGCCGACCCAGAGCGAGCCGATGCCGAGGGCGTCGGTGAGATCGCCCAGGACGTTTGCAGCCTTGCGGCGTAGGCCAGGAGCCAGCTGTCGAGGGACTCGCCGGGGACCGGCGGGAACTCGATCGGTATCCGCCGCACGTCGATCAGGCGGCGTCGACCCGGGCCTGGCGGCTGCTGAGCAGTCCGTGCTCGAGCGCCGCCTGCAGCTCCCGGCGGGCCAGCTCGGCCGCCTCGTCGTTCTTCACCTTGTCGAGGAGGTCCTTGGTCAGCCGCTCCTCGCCGCTGCGAATCGCCCGCTGGCACCCCCGGGCGACCAGCGTCATGAGCGACGCGAAATGACCGGTGCTGCGGGCGTAGAGATAGTCGGCGAGGTCCTCGGCCACCATGCCGTGGTGCTTGTTGGCGAGCACCAGCATGCGCTCGATCGCCAACAGCAGCCGCCGCCACGTCCGACGACCCTCGTCGGTAGCGATCTCGAAGGGCCCGAGCCCCAGCGGCGTCCAGCGCCGGGCGGTCTGGGCGAAGCCGGCGTCGGAGGGGGCCAGGCCCTCGGTCAGCAGCCCGCGCTGGCGCAGCCCGACGCCCACGAACAGGAACGTGACCGGGAACTGGTTGGAGAGCCACTTGAAGTGGTTCGCCACTTCGCGGCCGTCGCGGCGGTGGAGATCCAGGAAGTGGACGTCGTCGACATGATCAGCCGCGTCCCGCAGCTGAGCACGCAGTCCGCGGCCCGGTTGGCGAGCTGCAGGGCGTTGCCCCGCTCGGCCCCGGGGTGGGCGTAGAACCGGCACAGCATGGCGTTGAGACTGCGCATGGTGGTGTTGGCGGTCAGCCCGACGTAGACGACCGGGATGCGCTGGTGATCGTCTCGGGTCGTGGGGCCGTAGAGGGCGACCTGGCGGCGATGGAACACCCGCCCGAGCGTCACCACGGCGGTGGTCTTGCCCAGCCCCGGGTAGGCGTCAAGCACTGCCGCTCCCTTGACCTTGTCGCCGTCTTGGCGGTTGGCCTCGACGATCTCCTCGAGGTCCTCGTGGAGGGCCACTATCTGCGGCGTGGAGATGGGTCCGAGGTTGGCGTGCCAGACCGCTCGCTGCTCCTCGTAGCGGGCCCGTGCCTCCTCGCCCATCCCTCGCAGCTCACCGATCGACAACGAGGCAGGTTGGGGCCGGGCCGGGGCCTCCAGGGAAGAGAACCACCCCTCCTTGAGTGAGAGCGTGTAGTCGCGCTCCTCGGACTCGATGATCAACGGACGCTCTCGAAGGCGTCGGCGTAGTAGTCGGCGTCGCTCATGCCGTCGACGTCGTCGGGGGCGGCCGCCTCGAGCTCGTCCTCAGCGTCGTCGTCGCCCGTGGTCGCTGCGGGGCCTGACCGTGCTGCCGGCGCCTCCCCGGCGTCGAGCACGGCGCGCACGGCGGGCAGCTGGACGACCTCGGCTTCGGCCGTGGGCGTTTGCTGGCGGAGCCGGGCGTCTCGCTGCTGGGAGAGCCGTAGTGCCATGCGGCGCTCGGTCCGGGTGCGAGCCAGCCCGACGTCCCAGCGCTTGAGCAGCTCGGCAAGGGCGCGGCGTTCGTCGGGAAAGCGGTGCTCCTCGACCGCCAGCCGCCGCGCGTAGGCGAGCACCTCGCCGCTGAAGGGCACGGGGAACTCCTGGGCGTGCTCCCAGACCAGGGTGTGCCAGGCGTGGTCGGCCGGGTCCTGGAAGTAGAGGCGGGAGACGTCGTCGGGGTCGAAGCGGAAGGGCCACCGCCCGGCGTTGGCGCCGGTGTAGGGGCTGGTGCGGTTCCGGTAGGGGATGAGCGCCTCCCCGTTGTAGCGCAGCCCGTTGACCTCGACGCCGTAGTGCTGGATCGTTCGCCAGGCCACGGGGAGGAAGTCGTAGACCAGGTCGGGCCGGGCGGGGACGCGCAGGCGGCCGGCGCGGGCGACGCCGTGGTCGAACATCTCCGCCGGGCTGTAGTGCAGCCCCGGCACCGCCGGGTCGACGAGGCCGTCGTGGGGGCGCTGGTGGTAGAAGGTGACCACCCACTCGCGGATCACCCGCTCCAGCTCGTCGATGAAGAAGTAGCACTCGTCCTCGGGCGACTTGCCCCGGCTGTGCACGTCGGGACCCTTGTAGCCGGGGAGGGCGTTGAGCAGCTGCTCGTTGAGGGTCCGGAAGCACCTCTCGACCGCGGCCTTGTCCGTGGGCGTCAGGGGCCGAGCGGGCTGGATGGAGATGCCGAGGCGGGCGCACACGGCGAGGACGTGCTCGGAGAGGTAGATCTTGCCGTGGTCGACGACGAGGGTCTCGGGTGCCACCGCTGGCAGTCCCTGGCCGTCGTCGAGGTGGTCGGCGTCGACCAGCACGACCGTCGGCAGCCCGGGGTAGGGAAGCACCCCGCAGCCGGTGAGCGACCGGGAGCCGGGAACGAGGGCCTCGTAGAGGATGAGCGCGGCATCGGCGGGCTTGGTCGACACCGGCGAGAGGCGCAACCCGGCGATCGTGCGGCTGTAGAGGTCCAGGGCGATGGTCAGCTCGAGGTTCACCCACCGCAGACTCAGCGGCTCCATGGCGAACACGTCCAGGCGCGTGGTGTCGAGCAGCAGGTACTCACCCGGGCGCGTCGCCCGCAACCGTCCGTAGGCACCAGAGGGGCGGTTGGCGATCGAGCGTTTCCCCTTCGTGCTGCCGACAAAGGCGTTGGTGCCCCGGCTGAGCTCGGCGAGCGCACGGCGTGCGCCTCGTCCCGAGGGGCTCGCCACCGGCTGATCAGGACCGAGCGCCTCGACTCGGGCATCCACCCGTTGCAGCAGAAGCTGGCGGGTGGGACGGCTGGCGTCGATGTGCTCGTCGAGGACGGCAGCGCACGCGTCGAGGCAGCGGGGGTCGATGCCGGCCAGAGGATCGGCGTGGCGCTGGCTCCGTGATCGATTAGGCCGGCGGGGCCTTTCTCACGGAACCTCCGCACCCACCGGCGAACCGAGGCGACGCCCACGCCCAGCTCGTCGGCCTTCGCCTGGTAGCGGGCGGTCAGGGGACGAGCCGGGTGGTAGTCGGGGCGCGGCTCGCCGGCGAGCGCCACCACGGTGCTGCCCGACCGGAAGCCGGTGAGGACCTCCGGGACGTGGCCGAGGCGGTCGCGCAGCATCCGCGTCTCCACCGCCGTCAGGCCGGAGAGGAGCGTCCCGAGGCCTTCCTCGGCCGGCGGCTCGGGAACCAGCAGGCGTGTGCTGGGGTCGGTCAGCAGGGCGGCGATACCGACGTGGAGGGTGCCGCCCCGAGCTGATCGAAGCGTGACGCCCGAGCCGGCAATGGCCTGGACGGTGTACGTCTCGCCGTCGTGCCGCAGGCGCAGCCCCACCGCGAGCGTCGCGGTGCGGGAGGCGGTCATGCGGCGCGCAGCACGGGGTGTCTTGCTCCAGCGGCGCCGAGAGATCCGCCCGCAGAACTCCCCGCCAGAGTAGATGGAGGATCGCTGGCCGCGAGTCGGATGGATGGAGAGGGACGAGGCGCGCTTCCACGTCGCCGATGGTGTCGCCGTCTTGCACCGCGCCGGCCACCAGAGCGACGCGAGCGGGGTCGAGGAGCGCCTCGCGGCGGTAGCCGGCGAGGAAGCGGACGTTCGCCATGACAACGGGATCGGTGCCCGACCAGACCTCGGAGCGCCAGCCGCGAGACTCGAAGAGCGTCCCGGACCACTCGAGGGCCTCCTTGACCTTCGGCCGGCTGAGACGCTCGGCGGGCTTGACGTTCACGACGGTGACGAGCCCGGTCGCGTCGACGAGAAGGAAGTCGGGGATGTGCCGACGCCCGTCTTGGTCGAGCAGAACGGCTGCGCGGCGATAGCGACTGTCCGAGCGTCGAAGTCGGCGAGGATCAGGCGTGAGAGCTCCAGGCGGCTTTCGTAGACGACGTGGCTGCCGGTCGTCGCTGACCAGTAGGTGCCCGAGTAGTGCTGCTGGCCACTGCGCCAGCGGAACGCTCGCCATGGGGAGGCAGAGGCCAACTCCTCTGTCCGCACCGCTGTGAGGTCGACCCGGTGGACGGCGTCATGGCGTCGGTAGTGGAGCGTCGGTTGAGGGTCGCGGCCAACAGCTGACGTCCCGATCCGGGCACGCTATTCGTGGGTGTCGTCCGATGCGCGGATGGCCCTCGCTGTGGCGTCGAGAGAGGGAGGGAAGGCAATCTTCTCGGCATTTCGTCTTCTCGGCATTTCGACTGCTCCACCAGTGGCTGGCCGAGAGGCGTGAAGCGTTGGGGCGCACAGACGCGGTGAGCCTGGCGGAGGCGCGGTCCGCAGTCGGCCAGGCCAGGATCAGAGCCGGCGGCTCAGTTCACCAACCGCTTGCGCCGCCTCCGCCGCCCCGGGGTGTTCCACCGCGAGCCGATACTGCAGCAGGCGAACGGCGGTAAGGAAGTCTTTGAGTTCGGAGAACCTGCCCTCCGGTCCGGTAACGACTTCTCGAAGCTCTTCGAGTGCCCTCCTCCGGTACTCACGAGCATCGATCGTCACGACGAGCGTCTCGAGGTGTTCGACGATCTTCTCGAACTCACCGGAATCCAACCACACGCCGTGGTCCTGGGAACACGCTTCGATAACGACACCCGACGACATGTAGGTGCGGGACTCCATGGGCCCCGAGCACTCCGGGCATGCACGCTCGCCCGAACCAACGGCAAAACTCTCGTCGTCGGAAAAGGGATCAAAGTCCAGCCATCGCAGGTCTTCGTCAGCACTGTCTTTGGCCCGGCGCAGCTCCTCTCGCTGAAACCATGCGCCACCACACCCGGGGCACTCGTCGACTTCGATTCCCTCACGGGAAGCCGCAGCTAGGTCGCGGGCACAGATGGGACACTTCATCGGTGACTGCCTCCAATCGGTCACCCTGCTGGCGAGGGACGTGAGGTGACATGGACTCGCCCCGAACGGGTGCAGGCTCGATCCGTCCGGAGGCTACCTCACAGTTTCCTCACGTTGGACCGCCGCTGAGTTCCCTCTCTGACCACCGAGGCCAAACCGCCTCGCGCCTTCACGAGGGTGAAGCTCCAGGCGGTCTTGTACGACCGAGGACTTCGAGGTTCGGCCCCTCTGCCGCTTGAGCGCGCCTTCTCGCCTCCACGCCAACTGCACCCAATAAGGCGAAGAAGTTGAACACGACGAGATGAACCGCGACAGGTCGCCAGCGACCATCGAGGGCAGCAAGGCTCGATCGCACCGCGATCTCGGCAAGATAAGCGATGAGAAAGAGCCTCCTCCAGACTCACCCCGGCCCACTCAGGCTCCTGGCCCACACGACAACCGCTTCGGCCTGCCGTGGATCCTTCGTCGCACGGCGCTCACGAATGGCGCGAGCGACCTCTTGTCGGTCGCGCTTGTCGAGTTCTCGCAGGGCGAGGTTCCCCTCGCGCAGCGCCGCCCGTTCGGTTCGACACCCAAAGATCGCTGCGAGCAGCAGCGGGAGGATCAATAGATCCAACAAATCCATGTCCCTACTCCGGCGTCCTCGTCCCCGATTGGATTGCGGAACGCGATCTTCGTGGGCACGTTGGCGTCGTCGCTAGTCCTCGTCCTCGGTGGCTGTGGAGTGACCCGGGATCCGGATCACTCCACTGGGCTGTCACCTGGACATAGGACCCGCGAAGCAGGATGTCGTTCCTGATCCGTGGGCGCTAGGAGCCGACGCTCCATCAGGAGGTGCGCTGGGAGGTCGGTGGAAGGCCGAACTCTGCGGTCCGCCAGATTCGCGGTACGTCGGGGATCGGCTGATCAGGTTCCCGCGCCGAGTGATCCCGTCATGATCATGTTGGGCGCGCCATTGATCATCTTCACCGCATCCCTACAACGCCGGTCTCAGATGCGCGCCATGTTGGCGAACCGGGTGTACTGGTTGAGGAAGGCGAGCTGCAGCACGCCGGTGGGGCCGTTGCGGTGCTTGGACACGATCACCTCGGCGGTGCCCCG
>JALYMX010000354.1 GCA_030773495.1 Actinomycetota bacterium
GCCGGCGGCTCAGAGCACCCGCAGTCGCAGCCGGCGTCGGAGCACCCGCAGGTGCACCCGTCACCGCCGGCGCAGGCGCACGTGCACTGGCAGGTCGCCTCCACGCTCGCCGGCGCCGGCCCGCAGCAGCCACAGCTGCACGCCGGGTGGTCCTCGGCGGTGCTCTCCATGGTGGTCATCCCGGTCGTCTCCTCTGGATCGTGAGGAGCTGCCCGCAGGTGCAGAGCGTCTCCTCGCAGCGGTGTTGCCCCTCGGACCTCTCCAGGCGCTCGAGCACCCCGCGCAGCGTGTTCCCGAGCGAGCGCAGCTCGTCGATGCGCCGCTCGGTCTCGGCCAGCTTTCCCTGCACGAGGGCAGCCAGCTGGGGGTGGTTGTCCCCGCAGCAGCCCTCGGCCACGTGGATGAACTCGCTGGCCTCGGCCAGCGTGAGGCCGAGGACCTTGGCGCGGTTCACCAGCTCGATGCGGCGGAGGCACTCCTCGTCGTAGAGGCGGTACCCCGCGTCGGTACGCGCAGCCGGCTCCACCAGCCCGAGGGCCTCGTAATGGCGCAGCGCCTTGCGGGTGAGCCCTGTGCGCCGACCGACCTCCGCCACACTGAGCAGGGCCTGGTCTCCCACACCACCAGTCTAGGTGCCTGGAACACTGACCGCGCCGGGCGGGACGAGGCGGTGCAGCGACACGGCGTAGTCGCCCTGACCCGTCCACGGCGCCCCCTCCCACGTCGCCCACCGCCCGGCCAGGGCCAGCCCGGCCCGCCGACAGTGCTCGTCGTAGGCGGCGAGCTCGAGCTCCCTGTCGAGCTGGAAGCCGGACACCAGGGCACCGCCGGGGAGGAGGTGGCGGGCCATGTTGGCCACCACGGCGGCCTCGGTGCCGGGCGCGAGGAAGATCATGACGTTGCCGGCCAGCACCACCGCCTCGAAGTGCCGGAGCAGGTCGACGGTGGCCAGGTCGCCCACCCGCCAGTCGAGGTGGGGAGCCTTGCGCCGGGCCGCCGCCAGCATGTCCTCGTCGAGGTCCACGCCCACCACCTCGACGCCCCGGCGGGCCAGCTCGATGGCCACGCGACCGGTGCCGCAGCCGCCGTCGAGCACCGAGCGCACGCCCAGGGAGGCCACGAACGACGCCTCGCCGTGCATGTCCCGGCCTTCCCGCTCGGCCTCCGCGAACCGGCGGTCGTACTCCTCGGCGCCCAAGCGCTTCGACCCCAGCCAGCGGTTCACGGGCACCTCGGCGGGAAGGGTAGTGCCGTGCAGATGCTCGAGACGTTCCACGACCTCACCGGCGACCTCGACTACTCGATGCTGGTGGTGACCACGAGCGACGGGAGCCGGCGGGCCGGCTGCCTGGTCGGCTTCGCCACTCAGTGCAGCATCGACCCGGCCCGGTACCTGGTCTGCCTGTCGAAGGCCAACCACACCTATGCCACCGCCGACGGCGCCGAGGTGCTGGTCGTCCACGCCCTCGGCACCGACCAGGTGGAGCTGGCCCGGCTGTTCGGCGAGGCGACCGGCGACGAGGTGGACAAGTTCGCGGCCTGCCGGTGGCACCCGGGGCGCGGCGGCGCCCCGGTCCTCGACGACTGCCCCAACCGCTTCGCCGGACGCATCCTCGAGCGCATCGACGTGGGCGACCACGTCGCCTTCGTGCTGGAGCCCGTGGAGGCCGAGTCGGCACCGGGCAGCACGTCGCTGCTCTTCTCCGCCGTGAAGGACCTGGAGCCGGGCCACCGAGCCTGACGAGGGGCGCTGGCCGACCGCCGACCGCTGGAGGGTGGCGTGTGTTCAGGAGCGCACCCTTCGCGCCGATGCCGTACCACATGACGTCCGCCCGAGTGCTGCCGCGCTCGTGGCTGCGCCCGGGCGCCCTCCTGCCACGGGGCCGCTCGCTCCCCGACGAGGTGTGGCACCGCCGCCACCGGGGCGTGGTGGCGCTGCTCTGGTTGCACGTCGTCGGCCTGACCCTGTTCTCCCTCCACCGCGGGTACCCGCCGGCCCACGTGGCGCTCGAGTCGGGGTGGTTGGCCGTCCTCGCCCTGGCCGCCGGCGCCCGCCAGGTCCCCGCCCGGTGGCGCTCGGCGGCCAGCGCCCTCGGCCTGGTCGTGGCCTCGGCTGTGCTCGTCCACGCGTCGGGCGGCCAGGTCGAGGCGCACTTCCACTTCTTCGTCGCCGTCGCCGTGCTCTCGCTCTACCAGGAGTGGGTGCCCTTCGCCATCGCCGTGGGGTTCGTCGTGGTCCACCACGGCGGGCTGGGCGTGGTGAAGCCGGAGTTGGTGTACGACCACGTTGCGGCGTTCGAGCGGCCGGTGGTGTGGGCGGTGGTCCACGGTGGCTTCGTGGCCGCCGCCGCGCTGGCCAACCTGGTCGCCTGGCGGTCGAGCGAGGACTTCGCGCTGGAGCTCCGAGACTCCTATGGCCGCCTGCGCGAGAGCGAGCAGCGGTTCCGCAGCCACTTCGGCGAGGCCGCCGTCGGCCAAGCCATCATCAGCCCCACGGGCCGGTTCCTGGCCGTCAACCGCGCCTACTGCACCATCACCGGTTACTCGGAAGCCGAGCTGTTGTGCCTCGCCCCGGCCGACCTCACCGAGGCCGACGACGTGCCCCGGGAGCACGAGGCCCGCCGCCGGCTGCTGGCCGGCGAGGTGCCGGCGTACGACCTCGAGAAGCGGTACCGGCACCGCAACGGCACCGCCGTGCACGTGGTCGAGAGCGTGTCGATGGTGAGGGACGACGATGAACACCCGCGCTACTTCACCTCCGTCGTCCAGGACGTCACCGAGCGCCGGCGGGCCGAGCGCGAGCTGCAGCTGCTGCACGCCGTGTCCGTCGCCGTGAGCGGCGCGGCCGACCTCGACGAGGCGCTGCGGGCCGTCCTCGGACTCGCCTGCCGGGCGACCGGGTGGGCGTGCGGGCAGGTGTGGCTGCCCGGGCCCGACGGGCGCCTGCACCTGTCGCCGGCGTGGCACGGCGAGGCGCCCGGCGTCCACCTCTTCCGCCGAGCCAGCGCCGCCCTGTCGTTCGCGGCGGGCGAGGGCCTTCCGGGCCAGGCCTGGGAGCGGCAGACGCTGGCGTGGGTGCCCGATGTGGCGGCGACCAAGCTGCCGCGCGCCGGCGAAGCGGCGGCAGCAGGGTTCACGGCGGCCGCCGCCGTGCCCGTGCTGGCCGACGGGCGCGTGCTCGCCGTGCTGGAGTTCTGGCTCGCGGCCGCCGGTCCCGAGGACGAGCGCGCCGTCGACCTGATGTCGTCGGTGAGCGGCCACGTGGCCTCGTTCTTCGAGCAGAAGCTGGCCGAGGCGGCGCTGCGGGAGTCGGAGGAGCGCTACCGGGCCACCGTGCAGACGGCCAGCGACGCCTTCGTCGCCATCGACGCCGACGGGTTGGTCATCGACTGGAACCGCCAGGCCGAGGTCACCTTCGGGTGGACGGCGGGCGAGGCGGTCGGGCGCAGGCTGGCCGACCTCGTCGTCCCGCCCGAGCACCGGGACGCCGACCAGCGCGGCCTGGCCCGCTTCCTCGAGAGCGGAGAGGGGCCGGCGCTGCACCAGCGGCTGCAGCTGAGCGCGCTGCACCGTGACGGGCGGGAGTTCCCCGTGGAGCTGACCATCTGGCCCACGAGCGACCGCGGCGCCGTCCGCTTCAACGCCTTCATCCAGGACGTCACCCAGCGGCGGGAGGCGGAGCAGGCGCTGCGTCAGTCCGAGGAGCGCTACCGCGGGATCGTGGAGACCGCCCAGGAAGGGGTGTGGGTGCTCGACGCCCACTGGCACACCGCCTTCGCCAACCAGAAGATGGCCGACATGCTCGGCGTGAGCGTCGACTGGCTGGTGGGCCGCCCGCTGGTCGACTTCGTGGACGAGAGCCAGCGCCGGTCGGCCATGGCGGTGCTGGCCGGGCAGGGCGACGTGGCCGAGCAGGCCGAGCTGCTGTTCCGGCGCCACGACGGCTCGGACCTGTGGGCCCTGCTCACCACCAGCCCGGTGCTCGACGGCGAAGGGTGCCCGACGGCGCGGCTGGCCATGGTGGCGGACATCACCGAGCGCAAGGCGGCCGAGGCGGCGCTGGTGCACCAGGCCTTCCACGACTCGCTCACCGGCCTCCCCAACCGGGTCCTCTTCCTGGACCGGCTGGGCCACGCCCTGGCCCGCCGCACGCGCCGCTCGTCCACCTCGACCACCTCCACCGCGGTGCTGTTCGTCGATGTCGACCGGTTCAAGTGGGTGAACGACAGCCTCGGGCACGCCGCCGGCGACGAGGTGCTGGTGGCCATGGCCGAGCGCCTGTCGGCCGCCCTGCGGCCCGGGGACACCGTCGCCCGTCTCGGCGGCGACGAGTTCGCCGTGGTGTGCGAGGACCTCGAGAACGAGACGGAGGCGGCCGGCGTGGCCGAACGGCTGATCGACGCCCTCGGCGGATGGTTGACCGTGGGCGGCCGGCGCATCCGCCTGACGGTGAGCGTGGGCATCGCCTTCGCCGCCGGCGCCTCGAACGAGGGGCCCGACACCGTGCTCCGCGACGCCGACGCCGCCATGTACCGGGCCAAGGAGCGCGGGCGTGACCGCATCGAGCTGTTCGACGATGCCATGCGCACCCGCGCCCTGGCCCGGCTCGAGACGGAGAACGCGTTGCGACGGGCCATCGACGACGGCGAGCTGCGCGTGGACTACCAGCCGGTGGTGGAGCTGGGCACCGAGCGCGTGGTGGGCGTGGAGGCCCTCGTGCGGTGGGAGAGGCCCGATCATGGGCTCGTGCCCCCCGCCGAGTTCGTGCCGCTCGCCGAGGACACCGGCCTCATCGTCCCCATCGGCGCCTTCGTGCTCACCGAGGCGTGCCGGCAGGTCGCCCGGTGGAACCGGGCGGGCGCCGGCCCGGCGCCGCTCCGCCTGGCCGTCAACCTGTCGGCCCGCCAGCTCGCCTCCCCCGGCCTCGTTGAGCTGGTGGCCGCGGCGACGGCCGGCGCCGGGCTGGACCCCGCCCTGCTGTGCCTCGAGATCACCGAGTCCGTGCTCATGGAGGACGCGGACTCGATCGGGGAGGCGCTCGACCGACTCAAGCGGCTCGGCGTGCGCTTGGCCGTCGACGACTTCGGCACCGGTTACTCGACGCTTCTGTACCTGCGCCGGTTCCCGGTCGACCTGCTCAAGATCGACCGGTCCTTCGTGGCCGGCCTCGGGCGCAGCTCGGCCGACACGGCGATCGTCGCCGGCGTGGTCGGGCTGGCCCACGGGCTGGGGCTGGTCGCCGTGGCCGAGGGGGTGGAGACGGCCGAGCAGGCCGGCGCGCTGCAGGAGATGGGGTGCGGCCTGGCCCAGGGCCACCGGTGGTCCCCGGCGCTCCCGGCCGAGCGCCTGGAGGCGTGGCTGGAGAAGGCCGGCGTCGGGGCCGGGGCCGGGGCCGGGGTGGGGACGGCGGTCGTGGCCGGTGGCCAGACCCGGGTGCCGGCGCTGCTGAGCGGGCCGGCGACGGGCTGAACAGGGGCGGCGCCGCGCCCGCTGCTGACCGGCGATAGACCGTCAGCGGGCGGCATCTGTTAGCGAGACGCCCGGTCGTGGCAGGATTCCGGCGGCTGAGAACACAGCCTGACCTCATCCGAGCGGCTGACGGGCGACAAGCTGGACAGCCATCAACGAGGACTGTGCATGCGCGTCGTGACCGAAAGCCTCTCCGTGCTCGCTACCCGGGTGCGGAACGGGCGCGTCCCGACGGCCTCGGTGTCGGTCGGGCGGCTGGCCCCCCGCCCGGCAGCGGTTCCCGACGCGGCTCCGGTTCGTGTCGCGCCCGATGGGCCCGACGCGCCCCCGCCCTCGCCGTGGCACGAGCCGCCGCCGCAACCCAGCGAGGTCGCCGGGCTGGTGCGGGCCGGCGGCGTCGTCGGCCTCCTCGCCGTGGCCGCCGCCCTGGCGCTGTCCACCCGCACCGAGCTGTGGCTCGACGAGGCGCAGGCGGTGGCCATCTCCCGGCTGGCGCCCGCCGACCTGCTCTCCGCCCTGCGCACCGACGGCGCTCCCCCGCTGTACTACCTGCTGCTGCACGGCTGGATCCAGCTCTTCGGCTCGAGCGCCCTCGCCGTGCGCGCCCTGTCGGGCCTGTTCGCCGCCGCCGCCATCGCCCTCGCCCCCCTCGCCGCCGTTCGCATCGGCCCCCGCCGCGCCGCCGTGGCCGCCGTCGCCCTCCTGGCCACGTCGCCGTTCCTGCTGCGCTACGCCACCGAAGCCCGGATGTACGCCCTGGTCGTGCTGCTGTGCGTCGCCGGCTTCGTGGTCCTGCACGCCGCCCTCGCGCGGCCCGACCGCCGGGCGCTGGCCGGCGTGGCCGTCGTCACCGGCCTGCTGCTGGTCACCCACTACTGGTCGCTGTTCCTCCTTGCCGCCGTCGGGGCGGTGGTCGCGGCGCGTGCCCGCCTGGAGCAGGCGGGCGG
>JALYMX010000355.1 GCA_030773495.1 Actinomycetota bacterium
CCGGATCCTGGAGGCGGCAGCCGCCGCCCCCGACCACGGCGAGCTGCGGCCGTGGCGGTTCTTCCTGCTGGCCGGCGCCGGCATGGACGCCTTCGGCCAGGTGCTGGCCGACTCCTACCTGGCCCGCTGCGAGGCGCTGGGCGCCGCCCCGACGCCCGGGCAGTTGGCCAAGGAGCGCACCAAGCTGGGCCGGGCGCCCCTGGTGCTGGTCGTGGCCGCCGTCCACCGCCACAGCGAGACCATCCCCTTCGAAGAGCAGTTCGCGGCGGCGGCCGCCGCCGCCCAGAACGCCCTCGTCGCCGCCACCGCCCTGGGCTACGGCTCGATGTGGCGCACGGGCGACCCGGCCTACGACCTACGGGTCAAAGCGGCGCTGGGCCTGAGCGAGCACGACGCCATCGTCGGGTTCCTGTACCTGGGAACGGTGCCCGAGGGCAACGAGCGCCGGGCGCGGACACCCGTGGTCGACGACGTCGTCGAGTGGTGGCAACCCCCGGGCTGAGCGTCAGCCGGCGGTGAGCGGGTCCCGAGGGTCGGTGATGAGCTCGAGCTCGGGGGGCAGGCCCTCGATCTTGAAGTCGCCGTCGAACGCCTCCACGTTCACCCGCCGCCCGGCCAGGGGGATGCGCTCCACCCGCAGCCTCCCGATGGCCTCGGGGAGGGCCGGCGCCAGCCACACCTTGCCCTGTGGCACCCAGGGATCGAGGCGCAGGAGCGTGCGCAGGAACAGCAGCGGCGACGAGGCGGCCCACGCCTGCGGCGAGCACGACGTGGGGTAGCCGACCACGCCGGGGAACTCGGAGCGGTCGAGCCCGGTGAACAGCTCCGGCAGGCGGCCGCCCTGGGTCAAGGCGGCGTCGAGCATGGCCAGGATGACGCGCTGGGCCTCCGCCACGAAGCCGTAGCGCATGAGGCCGGCGGCGATGATGGCGTTGTCGTGGGGCCACACCGAGCCGCAGTGGTAGCTGATCGGGTTGTAGCCGCCCATGGACGTGGCCAGGGTGCGCACGCCCCACCCGCTGAACAGCTCGGGCGAGACCAGGTGGCGGGCCACCAGGGCGGCCTTGTCCTCGTCGACGATCCCGGTCCACAGGCAGTGCCCCATGTTGGACGCCAGCGCGTCGACCGGGCGCTTGGCGGCGTCGAGGGCCATGGCGAACCAGCCCCGGTCGGGGAGCCAGAAGTCGCGGTTGAACGCCGCCTTGAGCTCGCCGGCACGGGTGCGGTAGCGCTCGGCCGTCGCCGTGTCGCCCACCTCGGTGGCGAAGTGGGCGCGCGCGAGGTAGGCGGCGTACACGTAGCCCTGCACCTCGCACAGGGCGATGGGGGCCCGGGCCACGTCGCCGTTGGCGAAGCGCACGCCGTCCCACGAGTCCTTCCACCCCTGGTTCACCAGGCCCCGGTCGGTGGCCCGCTGGTACTCGACGTAGCCGTCACCGTCCCGGTCGCCGAAGCGCTCGACCCACTCGAGGGCCCGGTCGGCGTGGGGCAGCAGCTGGTCGACGACCTCGCTGGCCAGTCCCCAGCGGCGCAGCTCGCCGAGCAGCATGACGAACAGCGGCGTGGCGTCGGCCGAGCCGTAGTACACCTGGCCCCCGCCGAACGAGAGCGAGGCCGCCTCGCCGAAGCGCATCTCGTGCAGGATGCGCCCGGGCTCCTCGTCGTTCCTGGGGTCGACCACCCTGCCCTGGAAGCGGGCCAGGGTCTGCAGCACCCCGAGGGCCAGGTCGGGGTCGACGACGAGCGCCATCCACGCGGTGAGCAGCGAGTCGCGACCGAACAGGGTCATGAACCACGGCGCCCCGGCGGCCACGACCGTGCGCTCGGGGAAGTCGGGGTCGAAGATGCGCAGGGCGCCGAGGTCCTCGGCGCTGCGGGCCACGGCCCGGCGCAGCCCCTCGTGGTCGGTCTCCACGTCGGGCATCTGGCGTCGCCACCGGGCCATGCGCTCGACGGGCGCGGCACGGCTCACCGGCTGCCCGCACGGGTAGCGCGGCTCGATGTCCTCGCCGTCGATGATGGGGGTGAGCTGGACGCAGGTGCGCCAGTCGGCGCGGGGAGGGACGATGGCCTCGAAGGTGGCCCGTCCGATGGCCAGTGACGCCCGCTCGCCGAACGTCACCCGGGCGCCGCGGCGGATCCCGCCCCGCCGGACCCGGAACACGATCCCGCCCTCCTCCTCGACGACCTCGTGCTCGCGGTCGGCGTCCCCCGCCGGCTGGCCCTCCTTCACCTCGAACAGGTGGGCGAAGTCGGCGTCGAAGACGAGCTCGACCGAGCAGTAGGACGGCTCGTCACCGAAGTTGCGCACGGTGACGTCCTCGCGCAGGCCGCGCCCGATGTAGCGGTGACGGGCGACGAGCAACGTGCTGTCGGCCCGGCCCGGCCGGGGGCGGGCGCGGGCCAGGAACACGGCGCTGAACGGGTCGGGCGTGGCCGCCGCCAGCGCCTCGGGGCGCTGGCCGTTGAGGCGCAGCTCGAAGCGCGACAGGAAGCGGCTGTCGCGGAAGAACAGGCCGTGGGGGGCGCCCGGCGAGATGTCGCCCGAGTGCCCGGAGATGCAGAAGGCCGAGCCCTGCACCAGGGTGACCACGCCGTCGTGCTGCCCGAGGGCGACACTCTCGCCGGTGAACGTCCAGCCCTCGGCCACGCCCGGCGAGCGTAGCCGCACGTCGTCGACGGGCCCCCCGGGACCATTTCCACTATCCGCGTAGTGGTAATAAGATCGAGGCGTGGCCGACCCGGTGTTCTCCATCGAAGACCTCCACGTCGCCGTCGAGGGCACGCCCATCCTGAAGGGGGTCGACCTCGCCGTCTTCCCGGGCGAGGTGCACGCCCTCATGGGCCCCAACGGCTCCGGCAAGTCCACCTTGGCCAACACCCTGCTCGGGAACCCGGACTACGAGGTGACGGGTGGGCGCATCCTCTACAAGGGCGAGGACATCACGTCGTGGCCGACGGACGTGCGGGGGAAGTCCGGCATCTTCCTCGCCTTCCAGTACCCGGAGGAGATCCCGGGGGTCCCCGTGATCCAGTTCCTCCGCCAGGCCCTGTCGGCCCGCAAGGGCATCGACCTGTCGGTGCTGGAGCTGCGGCTGGCCATCATGGACTGGATGCGCAAGCTCGACATGGACCCCTCGTTCGGCGACCGCTATCTGAACGAGGGCTTCTCCGGCGGCGAGAAGAAGCGCAACGAGGTGCTCCAGATGGCCATCCTCGAGCCCGACGTCGCCGTGCTCGACGAGACCGACTCGGGCCTCGACATCGACGCGCTGCGGGTGGTCGCCCGCGGCGTCGAGGAGGTCCGGGCCGCCCGCCCCCACCTCGGCGTGCTGCTCATCACCCACTACCAGCGCATCCTCGACGAGCTCACCCCCGACCGGGTCCACATCCTGGTGGACGGGCGGGTGGTCGAGAGCGGGGGCCCCGAGCTGGCCCGCCGGCTCGAGAACGAGGGTTACGAGGCCTGGCGGTGAGCGCCCTCGACGTGGCCCGGGTGCGCAAGGACTTCCCGATCCTCGACCGGGCCGGTGAGCGTCGGCTCGTGTACCTCGACTCGGCGGCGTCGTCGCAAAAGCCGCAGTCCGTGCTCGACGCCATGCAGCACTACTACGAGACGACCCACGCCAACGTGCACCGCGGCGTGTACGCCATCGCCGAGGAGGCCACCCGCCTGATGGAGGAGGCGAGGGACAAGGTGGCCCGGTTCGTGGGCGCCGCCAGCCCCCGGGAGATCGTGTTCACCAAGAACGGCACGGAGGCCATCAACCTGGTCGCCAACGCCTGGGGGCGGGCCAACCTCGCCCCGGGCGACGCCGTGCTGCTCACCGAGATCGAGCACCACGCCAACCTCGTCCCCTGGCTGATGCTCCGCGAGCAGCTCGGGATCGAGCTGCGCTACCTGCCCCTCGGGGAGGACGGCCAGCTCGACCTCACCGAGCTCGACCGCCTGGTCGACGGCGTGCGGGCGCTCGCCGTCACCGGGATGTCGAACGTGCTCGGCACGCTGCCGCCGGTGCGGCGCCTGGCCGACGCGGCGCATGCCGCCGGCGCCGTGGTCCTGGTCGACGGCGCCCAGTACGTGCCCCACCTGATCACCGACGTGGCGGCGCTGGGCGCCGACTTCTTCGCCTTCACCGGGCACAAGATGCTGGGGCCCACGGGGATCGGCGTGCTGTGGGGCCGCGAAGACCTGCTCGACGCCATGCCCCCGTTCCTCGGCGGCGGGGAGATGATCCGCGACGTGCGCCTCGACGGGTTCACGCCCAACGACCTGCCGTGGAAGTTCGAGGCGGGGACGCCGCCCATCGCCGAGACGGTCGGGCTCGGCGCCGCCATCGACTACCTGGGGAGCCTCGGCATGGAGGCGGTGCGGGCCCACGAGATCGAGCTGACGGCGTACGCCATGCGCAGCCTCACCGCCCGCCACGGCGACCACCTCACGATCTACGGCCCCTCCGAGCCGGCGTCGCGCGGCGGCGTGCTGTCGTTCTCCTTCGGCGACATCCACCCGCACGACGTGTCGCAGGTGCTCGACCAGGCCGGGGTGTGCGTCCGCGCCGGGCATCACTGCGCCAAGCCGCTCATGCGCCGGCTGGGCGTGGGGGCGACGGCGCGGGCATCGTTCTACGTCTACAACGACGAGTCCGACGTCGACGCCCTGGCCGACGCGCTCGACGCCACGTCCGACCTGTTCTCCTAGCGAAAGCGCTCCACCGCCATGGGCCTCGAAGACCTCTACCGGGAGATCATCCTCGACCACTACCGCTCGCCGAGGAACCGCGGCGAGCTCCCGTCGCCGCCGGCGCTGCGGGTGGAGGGGTACAACCCGCTGTGCGGCGACGAGATCGTGGTGTACCTGGAGGTGCAGGACGGCGTGGTGGGCGACCTCAAGATCGGCGGCCAGGGCTGCTCCATCAGCCAGTCGTCGGCGTCGATGATGTCCTCGGCGGTGAAGGGCAAGAGCCTGGCCGAGGCCCGAGCCCTCATCCGGGCCTTCAAGGGGATGATGTCGATCCACGAGCAGCGCCTCGACGGCGACGGCGCCGAGCAGATGGTCCCCGACGGCGGGCTGGCCCTCGGCGACCTGGAGGCGCTCCGGGGCGTGGTGCGCTTCCCGGTGCGCATCAAGTGCGCCACGCTGTCGTGGAACACCCTGCAGCAGGGACTGGACGACGCCGAGGCGTCGTGAGGGTGCCGTGCTGATCACGGTGGACCGCGAACGCTGCCAGGGAAACGGCGCGTGCGTGAAGGCCGCCCCGGAGGTGTTCGCGCTCGGTGCCGAGGGGCTGCGGGTGCTGGACGACCGACCCGACGGCGCCCTCCGGCGGGCGGTGGAGCGGGCCGCTCGGCGCTGCCCCACGCAGGCCCTGCGCGTCGCACCCTGACCCCTCGCCCACGCCCGCCGTGGTGACCGCTGCCGTCGGCGCCTCGTCGTTCCGCCCGCTGCGCCGGCGGCAGTTCGCCCTGCTGTGGTCGGCCAGCCTGGTGTCGAACGTCGGGACGTGGATGCAGACCGTCGCCGTGGGCGCCCTGGTGACCGAGGCGACGGGGCAGGCCGGATGGACGGCACTGGTGGCCGCCGCCGCCTTCCTCCCCATCGGGCTCCTGGCGCCCGTGGGCGGCGCCGTGGCCGACCGGACGGACCGCCGGCGCTGGATCATGACCGGCAACGTGGTGGAGGCCGGGCTGGCCACCGTCCTCGCCGTGCTGTCGGCCACCGGCCGGGCATCGCCGGGCGCCGTCACCGCCGTGGTCTTCCTCACCGGGTCCACCGCCGCCCTGCTGCTGCCCGTCCACCAGGCCCTGGTGCCCGACCTGGTCGGGCCCGAGGACGTGCTCGCCGCCTCGTCGCTGGGCATGGCCCAGTACAACCTGGGCCGGGTGCTCGGGCCGGCGCTGGGCGCGCTCGTCGTGGCCGTCGGGTCGTTCACCCTTGCCTTCGCGCTGAACGCCGCGTCGTTCCTCGTGGTGGTGGCCGCCGCCGCCGCCCTACGCGTCCCGCCCCGGCCACCGCCGCCACCCGCGGGGATGTGGCGCAGCATCGCCGACGGCGCCCGTGCCGCGTGGCGAGAGCCGGCGTGCCGCAGCGCCATCTCCCTCATCGTGATGGCCGCCTTCCTGCTGTCCCCCTTCATCGCCCTGCTGGCCGCCAAGGCCCGGCTGGTCACCGAGGGAGGAGCCCAGGGCACGGCGGCGGCGACGGGCGCCATGACGACCGCCCAGGGCGTGGGCGCGGTGGTCGGGGCGCTCGCGCTGGCCCCGTTGGCGGCGCGCTTCGGGCGCCGGCGCATGCTGGTGGGCTCCCTGGCGTCCACCTCCGCGGCGCTGTGCGTGTACGCGGTGGCGCCGACGGTGGCCACCGCCGTCGCCGCCCTGGTGCTGGTCGGCGCGCTCTACATCGGGGTGCTCACCGGGCTGAGCACGGTGGTGCTGGTGCGCGCCCCCGCCGCCTACCGGGCGCGGGTGTCGAGCCTGTTCTTCATGGCCCTGGGCACCGTCTACCCCCTCGGCGCCCTCGTGCACGGCGCCCTCGCCGACCGGGTGGGCCTGACCACCGTCACGGTGGGCGCCGCCGTCGTGATGCTGGCCGTCGTCGGCGTGCTCGGCGCCGCCCGACCCGCCGTCTTCGCCGTGCTCGACGACACCCCGGCGAGCACGACGGGCGGCGTTCGCGAGTAGCGGTTCGATTTCCCGGGAACGTTCTTCCATACTGTCGGGTCGTATCGGGAGAGCACACCGTTCCCCCGCACCTCCCCGAACGAGGCCATGCACCTGCACGCGCACAAGATCCGAGTGACCGCCGCCACGATCGCTGCGGCCGTTGCCTTCACCGCCTGCCGGAGCTACCCGAACGGACCACCGGAGGTCGCGCGCGCCGTGGCGTCGACGACCACCACCGCCGTCACCACCACGACCACGACCAGCACGACGACGACCACGACCAGGGCGCCCGTCGCCACCGTGGCGCCCACCGCGACGGCACCGCCGGCGCCCCTCCCCGGGCTCGGCCGCGGCGCCACCGGCGCCCAGGTGGGCGCCCTGGAGAAGCGCCTGGCCGAGCTGCGCTACGACGTGGGCAACGTCGACGGCGTGTTCGACGGTGCCACCCACCACGCGGTGATGGCCTTCCAGAAGGCCCACAACCTGCCCCGCACCGGGCGGGCCACCGACGACGTCCTCGCCGCCCTGCCCACGGCCACGCTGCAGGGGGCCCTGCTGCCCGACGGCGGTCCCGACCGCGTGGAGATCGACCTGAAGCGCCAGGTCCTGCTCCTGTGGCAGGGCGGAAGCCTGGTGCGCACCCTCTCGATCTCGACGGGGACCGGCAAGCGGTACTGCGTCGACGGCCAGTGCGCCAAGGCGGTGACGCCGGGCGGCTCGTACCGCATCGGGCGCAAGATCAAGGGCCTGCGGGTCAGCCGGCTCGGCAAGCTCTACAACCCGCTGTACTTCAACGGGGGCATCGCCATCCATGGCTCCCCCTCGGTGCCGGCCGGCCCGGCCTCGCACGGGTGCGTGCGCATCCCCATGGTCTCGTCGGTGTGGTTCCACGAGACCGTCCCGAGCGGCACGCCGGTGTACGTGATCGGCGGCGCCCGTGCCCCCGTGCCGTTCAACGAGCCGGAGCCCACGGACGGCGCGACGGCGCCGACCGCCCCGGCCACGGCGCCGACGACCACGGCGCCGACCACCACGAGCACCACGACGACCACCCTGGCGCCGCTGCCCACGGAGACGACCACCACCACGACCACGACCACGACCACGACCACGACCCCGCCGAGCTCGCCGCTGCCCTAGCGCCGAGCCGGTTCTCGCTACGTGAACGGGTCGGCGAAGGGGTCGGCGAAGGGATCGCCGAAGGGGTCCGGAGCCGAGGACGTGGTAACCGGCGCGGCGTCGTCCTCGCCGTAGGCGGCGTACCCGGTGCGCTCGAGCTCGGCGGCCAGCTCCGGGCCGCCCGAGGCCACGATCCGGCCCTTCACCAGCACGTGGACCGTGTCGGGCTTCAGCTCGTGCAGCAGCCGGTTGTAGTGGGTGATGGCCAGCACGCCCAGCCCCGTCTCCGACGTCTCCGCCTCGATGCGCCGGGACACGGCCCGCAGCAGGTCGAGGTCGAGGCCGGAGTCGATCTCGTCGAGCACGGCGAAGCGGGGCTCGAGCACGCCGAGCTGCACCGTCTCGCTGGCCTTCTTCTCCCCGCCGGAGAACTCCACGTTGACGCGCCGGGCCAGCAACTCGGGCGGCAGGCCGACCCTGGCCGCCTCGGCGGCCACGAGGGCGCTCACCTCGGCCGGGTCGCGGCCGGCAGCGGCGAACGCCTCGCGCAGCGCGTCGTCGAGGCGCACGCCGGGCACCTCGACGGGGTACTGCATGGCGAGGAAGAGCCCGGCACGAGCGCGCTCCCAGGTAGGCAGGCCGAGCAGCTCCACGCCGTCGAGGGTGACGCTGCCGCCCAGCACCTCGTAGCCCGGGCGGCCCATCACGACGTGGGACAGCGTGCTCTTCCCCGAGCCGTTCGGCCCCATGACGGCGTGGACCTCGCCGCTCGACACCACGAGGTCGATCCCCCGCAGGATCTCGTTGGCGCCGACCGCCGCCCGCAGGCCCCGGATCTCGAGCACGCTCACGGCAGCACCACACTGACATCGGTGCCCGACCGCACCACCTGGTACACCGGCACCGGCTTGGTGGCCGGCAGGGACTGCGGCTCCCCGGTGGTCAGCGAGAAGGTGCTGCCGTGCTTCCAGCACTCGATCTCCCGGTCCTCGACGAGGACCGAGCCCTCGGAGAGCGAGAAGTCGGCGTGGCTGCAGCGGTCGCCGATGGCGTAGAAGTCGTCGCCGATCCGGACCAGGGCGATGCGATGCCCGTCCACGTCGAAGCGCCGGGCGGTCCCGGGCTCGAGCTCGTCGGCCGCGCAGAGGCGCACGGCGGTGTTCACGCCCCCGCGCCGGTGAGCTTGGCGGCCACGGCGGCGCGCAGGCGGGGCCGCAGCGCCGGCACGGGGGCGGCGCCGATCACGTCGTCGAAGAAGCCCAGCACGATCAGGCGCTCGGCCACCTCGCGCGGCACGCCGCGCGCCTCGAGGTAGTAGAGCTGGTCCTCGTCGACGGGGCCTACGGCCGAGGCGTGCGAGCAGCGCACGTCGTTCTCCTCGATCTCCAGGTTGGGCACCGAGTCGGCGCGCGCCCCCTCGTCGAGGACCAGGTTGCGGTTCGTCTGCATGGCGTTGGTGCCCGAGGCGCCCTTGCGCACGCGGATGAGCCCCGAGTACACGGCGTGGGCCTCGTCCTCCACGGCACCCTTGAACAACAGGTCGCTCGAGGTCTTGGGCGCGGCGTGGTCCTGCATCGTGCGGAAGTCGTGCATCTGGTGCCCGTCGCCGAAGTAGGCGGCGAGGAGGCGGCTGGTGCCCCCCTGCCCGGTGAGGCTGGAATCGGCCCGGACCCTGGCGTAGGAGCCGCCCAGGGCGATGACGCTCGACGTCAACGTGGCGTCGCGGCCCACGCGGCTGGCCTGGTAGCCGATCTGCCACGCCTCGCCGCTCAGCTCCTGCACGCCGAGGTAGCCCACGTGGGAGGCGTCGCCCACGTCGAGCTCGACGACGGGCGTCACCAGGGCGGCGACGCCCGGTGCCGACTCGAGGTGGTCCAGCACGTTGACGCCGGCCGCCTCGCCGGCCCTGACCACCACCCGGGGGAACACGGCGCTGGCGGCGGCGCCGACGCCGAGGTGGTGCACGACCAGGATCGGGTGCTCGACCACGACCCGGCGGGGCACCACGACGGCCACCGGCTCGGCGGAGAACGCCGTCGCCAGGTCCACGAAAGGGTCCTCCGCGTCGGCCACGGCGCCCAGCAGCTCTTCGCCGTCGGGCGCCTCGGCGAGGGGGCCGAGCGTGACGCCGCGGGCCTCGAGCTCGGGGTCCAGCTCCCGGTGGCACACCCGCCCGTCGCGCAGGACCAACAGCCCCGAGCGGGGGCCGGCGGCCTCGAGCACCGGGAGCAGCTCGTCGGGGAGGCCGGCCGGCGGGGAAGCGCCGTCGGGCGCGGGAGGCACGTAGGCGTCGAGGTCGAGCTGGCTGATCCGGCTGTAGCGCCAGATCTCCTCGGCCTCGGTGGGGAGGGGAGCACCGGCGAACCGCTCGAACGCCGCCACCCGCCGCGCCCGCAGCCACGCGGGGCCGCCGAGGGCGGCGGAGGCGTCGGCCGTGAACGTGGGCAGCGGAAGCTCCTCGCGACAGAGGGGCCGGAACCGGCCCCCGTGCCGCTCATCCTAGTCTCGCCCGCTCCAGGGTGAAGTGCCCCGAGGCGCAGGCGGTGACGTCGCCTCCCACCCGCACCGCTCCCTCCTCGGCGTGCACCCGGATGCGGCTGGGCCGGCCGATCTCGCCGCCCTGCAGGATCTCCACGTCGACCGAGGTGCCCCACCGCCGGCGGGCGAAGATGGCCAGCGGCCCGGCGGCCGCACCGGTGCCCGGGTCCTCGGGGATGCCGGCGAGGGGCACGAAGACCCGCACGTGCAGCGTGCGGTCGTCGCGCCGGCGCACCACGGCCAGGGTGGTGGCGCGGGCGGAGCGGGTCGCCGCGGCGACCAGCGCGGTGTCCGGGTCGAGGGGCTCGAGGGGCCACTCGGTGGCCACCAGGAGGTGGCGGACGCCGCCCGCCTCGGCCACCACGGCCTCCTCGGCGCCCGGCAGGCCCAGGGCGGCCACGGCGCCGGCGGGGTCGGTGGGCGTGAGCACGGGGTCGGGCTGGGTCATCACGGCGCCGGCGGCGTCGGCCTCGACGACCACGGTGGCGCCGGCGGTCGTCTGCGTCCAGCGGCCAGGGCCGAGGACCCAGGCCGTCCCGAGGGATGGGTGGCCGGCGAAGGGCAGCTCGGCGCGGGGCGTGAAGATCCGCATCTCGTAGCTGTCGTCCCCGGTGACCACCGGGAAGGTGGTCTCGCTCAGGTTGACCTCCCGGGCCAGCGCCTGCTGGAGGGGGTCCGGGCAGGGGTCCACCACCACGCACAGGGCGTTGCCGGCGAGGGGGCGGTCGCTGAACACGTCGACGACGCGGTAGGCGACGTCCACCCCTCAGCGCTCCTGCCGGGCGTCGCTCACGAGCGGGGCGGCCAACGCGCCGAGCAGCACCAGCACGGCGCCGCCGGCGGCCAGGGCGAGGGCGGTGGGGAGCACCT
>JALYMX010000356.1 GCA_030773495.1 Actinomycetota bacterium
GGCGGCACCGCTGAGCTGGCGCTTGGGCGCGAACGTGGAGGGATGAGCGGGAGCTACACCTTCGGCGGTGGTGCGAGACCTCGTGTTCGGGCTCGGGTCCAGTCCAGCTCCTTTGGGTCCTTGACCTCTCCGAGCGACACCGGGCTGAGCGTGCAGCCGGATCGGTGGCGGACGCGGTCGCGTCGAGCTCGGGTGTCTCACAACATGCATCCCGAATCCCGCCGCGTCGCTGCCCCCGTTCGCCGGCTCCGTTGCGTCACCGAAAGCGCCCTGGGGCCGCGCTCACGTCGAGGCGGCTTCCAACGCTTCGGAGCCGATCCTGTCCGTGGTCCATACTGCGTCGGTGGCCATCAAGAGCTGGACAGTGACGTCGAGGGCGGTCCTCGTTGGCGTTGGTGCCGCGGCCAGCGGCGTAGCGGCGAACCTCATGCTGGGCGGTGGAAATTGGTGGATGGTCCCGTTCGGGGCGGTCGTTGCTCCCATTGCCTTCCTCGTAGCGCTGCGTCTGACCGGACCGGCCCAGCCTCCTCGGTGATGCTCGGGGATGCGGCAACTCCGCCCCCAACGGGGGAGCTTAGAGAGGACCATCTTTGGAACAGCCGCTCTTCTTCCGTCCAGCGCACGAGCCTGACGAGATCGTCGTAGAGTGCCGCCACAGGCCTCCGGGGACGCGCCTCGAAGTGATCGGGTTCGTCGGTACATCGTTGTTCGATGTGGTGCCAACGACGTCTGCTCGTGAACCGCCGCTCGTCTCACCTCGGCTAATCCAGGTTCTCAGCGACCTGGGTGCTACAGGCTGGCGAGGCGACTCGATCCAATTCACCGACCACGTTCTGGCACGCGTGCCAGCTCTCGTCCATTACGTGGCTTTGATTGTCGACGGCTCTGCCGGTCCCCTTCGAATGAACAGGTCCGGCGCTGAGTTGACCAAGGAGATGCTTTGGTCTGATGAGGAGGTGCAGTTCGATTGGGACTCTTGGGACGGAAGCGACGTCTTCCAGGCTGGGCAGTTCGGCGTGTTCGTTGTCCCTCGCGTAGCTGAGGCTCTTGCGGAAGCCGGCCTCACAAACCTAAGGCTCTCTACCGTCGATGACATGGTCGCCACTTGGCGGGAGATCTTCCCTCGGAAAAGGTCAGGAGGACGTCACCTCCCGTGATCCGGCCGTTCTGAAGCTCAAGATGCCGTCGCCGGGCAAATTCATCAAGGGCGTGGCCTCAAGGCCCCCCGGCGCTGTCGTTCGTGCCCCGGGACGCGGCTCGACTTCCTCGAGCGGAACGTCATCGCTCGCTAGGGCCGGGCCCCCTAACGGGCGCCCCCAAAGATCGGTGCCCGCGTATCTCAATACGCCGGCTGTGGGCTCATCGAAGAGCATCGAGGTCATCGGGGCTGAGTCCCGACTGGCGGAGGATCGATGCGAGGGTGCCAGTCGCGAGTTCGCGATGGAGCGGGACGATCACCACCCGGCCGTCGGCATGGCGGAGCTTCACGTGGCTGCCACGCTGGGAGACCTGCTCGAAGTCCGCACGCTCGAGGGCGCGCACCACCGCGGCGCCCGAGAGCCGGGGCAAGCGTGGACTCAACTGCCGACGTCGACCTCGACGGGGGCGATGATCGGAGGCTGGCCGACCTCAACGTCACCGGCCTCGTCCTCGAAGTACAGCGCCAAGGCCTCGGCGAGATTCGCCCTCGCCTCCTCGAGGCTTTCCCCCTGACTCGTGACCTCCACCTCAAGGCAGCGAGCGACCCACCAAGGCCCTTCACGGGTGATGGCCGCAGTAAAGCGCACGGGGGAAGGCTACCGACAACGCGGTGCGGCGACTCGCGCGCCGCGCGTGCGCTTTCCGCGCCGATCCACCCTGCCCCCGTAGCGCGCCCCCGTACGACGGTCCTCCGGTCGCCCAGACCGCCGGTGCGGCGACGCCGAAGGGCTGCTCTCGCGAAGTACGTTCACGAAAGTGGGTAGCGGGTTCGTCAACGCGGACGACTGGGCTGCAGGTCGCGCCGCGCTCTGTGCTGTCGGCTGGTGCAGACTCCCGGTCGCGATCGCTCCGGAGCTGTGCGAGGAGCTGGCGGGCGCGCCGTCGGAGTGGCACGCGCTCCCGCCGACGGAAGGGCGGCACGGGGTACGGCAACACGGGTACAGCAGCTACCGAAGGCTGGACGAGGCGGACGTCGTCGTCCGGCAGATTGCGTCCGAAGTCGCGGAGTCGATCACGGTTGCCGACCTGAGACTTCCGCCCGTGCCGCCGTTCAACGAGGTCATGTGGACCCGGTACCCGGCAGGAAAGGGTTTCATCACGAAGCACCGCGACCCGCCGGGTGTTGGCGGCGTAATCGCTATCACCACCTTGGCCGGAAGGGCCACGTTCCGAGTTTGGAGCGACGATCCCGTCGAGTGGCAGACCGGGCCCGGTGACGTGGTCTTGTTACGCGGCTACGGCTGGCCGACTGAGGGCGCCCGTTGTCCGATGCATGAGGTCGAGCCACCGGTCGAGGAGCGGTTGATCATGACGTTCCGACACAACCGCGGCGGGGCGGGCGCCCCGTACTTCTGAAGCTCCTTCGGTGACGCCGGGAGCGTGCAGCTGCGCCAGGCGCCGAGGCCGCCGCCGGCAATGTCCCCGAAGACGCGCCCCCCGAACAGCGGCCTGGGCACGGCCATACGCTCGCAGGCGGCACGCTCTGGACGACCGACGGACGGAGCGTGAGTGGCGTCTGCAGCCGGGTCGCGGTTCTGTTCCCGACGCCGAGACGGGGGAAGGAAGCTCCGAATCCCCTGCTCGTCGACGCCCCGCCGCGTGTACCAGGGGCACGCGCTGTGAGCGTCAGGGCAAGGGTCGGGCCCGCAGCTCCTGTCCGTCGAGTATCCCCGAAGCGGCGTCCCCGAACCCTGGCATCCCCGTGTCCCCTACCGCCGGCTCGGGGTGATACCAGTAGTTCGACCCGACTCAGCGCTTCGGCCCCATCATTCTCTCGCCGCACAGAAGGGGCGTTCCTCGGACAGTAACTGAGGCCGCCCGCTTGAACGGGAAGAGCAGTACCGCCGAGCGATACCGCGCGGTCTGCCAGCGCGACTACGCCGGTTATCTCGCGCCGTCGACGGTCTTGGTCGTGCCGACGCACGAGCTCGGCACGAGCCCCTGTGGGGCGGTCACGCATGTGGCTGAGCCGAGGATGTCACGGTACGATCGATGGCTGTGGAGCCGGCCCGTCGGCCAGAAGCACGGCTTGGCTTCGTTCTCGCCGTGGCAGCCGCGGTGTGCTTCGTCGTCGGCAACATCGCACACGACGAGACGTGGGGTTCGTCTCTCTCGGCGGCCGGTCTCGCTGCCTTCTTGACAAGCCTTGTCCTCGTAATGGGGTCAGAGCGCCGCAAGAACCGCGGCCTGAGGCGTGCGGCCGCGCTTCTTAATCCCGCGGCAGTCACTGGTCTTCTTGGTGCCGAACTTGCTACCGGTGTGGTTCATTTCTTCGGGGGCCTTGCGGGTGTAATCGCCGTTCTACTGCTCTGGGCGGCAACCGCGCCCAGCCGCGGCGGCTTCCGTTATCACTGGCCCCAGATCAGTTGAGACGCTTTTGCACCGTCTGAGCAATCCCCGTCTGCTCGGTTGGCCCTCCCTAGCAGGTGCGGTTGTCTTGCAATGAGCGGGGCCTGTCCCCTGATGCCACCCGAGTTCGGCACGAGCGCAACGCGAGGTAGACGCGTCGGCTCGGATCTGCCGGGTCCTCAGGTCAGGTGCGGACGAAGGTGACCTTCTTGGCCCCGCTGGTGCACTCGTAGAACGCCTGCGGGATGGGATCTTGTGTACTTCGGACACGGACACATCGGTATCCCTCGACGTCGAGCTGCGCGGGACCGCCAGAGCTAGTCCGTCGCCCGGCGATGCGAACGAACGCCTCCGCTTCGGCGCAGGGTAGGCCCGTGGCCTTGATGCTGCTGGCCGCGTCCTCGCTTTGGGGGGTGAAGCCGATGGTCTGGCAGTCCAGCGTCCCAGCCGCCCTTGCGGACGTCATGACCTCTTGCCTCGTCGTCGTCGCCGCCCCGGCAAGAGTGGTCGGCGCCCCCGATGACGTCGTCGTTCCGGGGGCGTCGCCCACGACGCCGCAGGCAATTCGGTCACCGGCATCGCCAGTGGACTTCGTCGTGGCATCGGGCTCCCGGACGTAGCGAGTCGGGATGTTGGCGTAGTTGTCGGCGTTGGCGTGGACGATCACGGCCCGGCCCCCGGGGGTCAGGAGGTCGGACATCTTGTAGCGGTCGGTGGTGAAGCGGATCTCGGCCGTCCTGTCTGCCAGGACCAACACGGCGGGCTGGTCGCCGGCGTGTACCGGATGAGCCTGGTCGCCTATCACCATGTGACCGCCGGCCGACATGAAGGCGGGCGAACTCCGGTCGCACTTGCCGACGGCATGCACGTGGAAGCCGTGGAATCCCGGAGGCAGGTTCGTCAGTCGGGCCTCGACGACTAGGCGACCGCCCGTCTCGACGAAGGTCACCCGGCCCACCGGTGAGCCGTCGCTGGCGACCATGTCAGCGGCCACAGGCGGCGGGGCGGTCGTGGCCGTGGCCTCGTTAACACTTTCGTCGTCGTCGCCGCCACATGCGGCGAGCAGGTTGGCGGCCACTGCGACGGCGGCCAGCGTCAGCAAGCGGGTCGGTCTCACGCCGACACAGTACGGCAGGTCCTCAAGGCGTGACCGAGAGCCGCACGAGTCCGGCACAAGCAGGTGCACTCGGTAACGACCGGCCGACTGTCGGCCGGTGTTCCCTTCAAGTGCCGGCGCATCCAGGGTCTGGCAAATGAGGAAACACCATGAGCATGACCACCAGCGTCGTCGTCGCCGACGACGCCATCCACACCCGGGCCGCCGTCGCCGGCTTCCTGGCCGGCTAGTGCGGCGCCACCCGGCGCAGCTACGCCACCGACCTGCGCATCTTCGCCGCCTGGGGCGCTCGCACCTCGAGCTGTTCGGGGTCCGCCGGGCCCACCTCGGGCTGTTCGGCCGGTGGATGGAGGAGAACGGCAAGATGCGCTCGACCGTGGCTCGGCGCCTGTCCACCGTGGCGAGCTTCTACCGCGACTCCGAGCAGGAGGGGCTGATCAAGCACAACCCGGCGGCCAACGTCCGCCGTCCCAAGGTCGACTACGAGTCGCGCACCTCGGCCTCGACCGCAACGAACTCGGCGCCTTCCTCGTCCAGGCCGGTCTCGGCTCGCCTCGCCACCACGCCCTGGCCTCGCTGCTGGGCCTCAACGGGTTACGCGTCTCAGAGGCCCTCGGCGCTGCATCGACGACCTGGAGTATGAGCGGGGGCACCGGACACTGAAGATCCTGCGCAAGGGAAGCAAGCACGCCGTCATCCCGCTGGCGCCGCGCACGTCGAGGGCGCTCGACGTCTACATCGGCGAGCGGACGGCCGGGCCGATCTTCGTCGGCGCCAAGGGGGCACGGATGGATCGCGACGCGGCGGACCGCATCGTCAAGCGGCTGGCCCGCCGGGCGGGGATCACCAAGCGCATCAGCCCGCACAGCCTGCGCCACTCCTTCATCACGGCTGCCCTCGACGCCGGCGCCCCTGCGGGACGTGCAGGAGGCCGCCAGCCACGCCGATCCTCGGACAACCATGCGCTACGACCGTGGCCGGGGGTCGCTCGACAGCGACGCCACCTACGTCGGTGCCACCTTCCTGGCCGGCGCCTCGCGGTGATGGTCGCCGCGGACGGTCGTTACCGAGTGGCGGTAACGCCCGGACCCGCCGGTCATGTCGCCCCCGCGGTGGCACCCCCGACCCGGCGGAGTGGGACACGCGGCGGCCGCGGTACCGGGACGCGCCTACGGGGACAGCTCGGCCGGCCGACGCAAGTGCCGAAGCGCCAGGACCGAGAACGGCACCTATGCCTGTGAGGCGGCGGAG
>JALYMX010000357.1 GCA_030773495.1 Actinomycetota bacterium
ACCACCACGTGGCGCTCCCCGACGAGGGCGGCGGCCAGGCGCGGGGCACCGGCCTCGGCGAGAGGGCCCGTTCCCCGCGGGACCAGGCGCAGCCCCGGCGCCACCTCGACCTCGAGGCGGCCCAAGGCGTCGGCGCCGACGGTGGGCCCTGCCTCCAGCCACTCGGCGACGCCGGGCCCGACGGGCTCTCGCACCCCCAGCGCGGCGGGGACATCGCCTCCGAGGTCCACCAGCACGGCGCCGGCCGGCGCCGCTCTCGCCAGCAGGAGCCCCAGGGCGGCGGCCACGACGGTGGTCCCGCTGCCCCCCTTCACCGACCAACAGGCCACCAGCATCTCCGTCCCTCCGGGCGCGTCGAACTCGGTCCGGGGGAAGGGAACGGGCGCAGGCTAGGCAGCCGGCGGCCCGCTGGCAAGGGGAACGTGAAGGTTTCGCAGCGTGGCCGGCCGGCTACGAAGAGCGCATGGACGGCGGATGGACGCTGGTGGCGATTCCCGGTACGACAATGCTCCTGGTCGCGGTGCTGTACCTGTCGGCCGTCGCCGAACAGCGCTTCTTGTCACCGCGGTCACTGATCCTCGGCGTGGTGCGCGCCCGGCGCAACACGCCCGAGTTCGCCGAAGCCTTCGTCGCCCGTCAGTTCGAGCGCATCCTGCGCGAAGAGCAGAACGGCTGGCGCTCGCCGCCGGCGGCCGCCGGCGCCACGAGCGGGACTACTCGACGCGCAGCTTCTTCGCTGCCACGGCCCCCAGGGCGATCACGACGATCAGCATGAGCAGCTTCTTCATGCCCGTCACCCTAGTAGCGTGAGGGGGACGGCAGCGCCGTCGAGGAGGTGTCCGGGCACCTGGTGGGCTCCCCCGCCTTCAAAGCGGGTGGGACGGGTGATCCCCGTCCGGCGGGTTCGATTCCCGTCCACCTCCGCTCTTTGTCCCGCGGCCGGCCGGCGGGTCCCGCCACAGAGCTCAGACGGTGAGCAGGTCCCGGGCACCGGTGTCGCTGCTCGGGTGGCGGAGCTTCGACATGGCCCGGGCCTCGATCTGGCGGATCCGCTCCCGGGTCAGGTTGAAGTGCTCGCCGACCTCCTCCAGCGTGCGCGGCTCGCCGCGGTCGAGGCCGAAGCGCAGGCGCAGGATCTCGCGCTCGCGTTCGTCGAGGGGGCCCAGCAGGCGGGCGATCTCCTCGGGCAGCAACGAGGTGGCCGCCACCTCGAACGGGGACTCGGCGGAGCGGTCCTCCACCACGTCGCCCAGCTCGGCGTCGCCGTCCTCGCGTAGCGGCTCGGAGAGCGAGAGGGGCTCGGCAGCGAAGCGCAGGGCCTCGGTGACCTTGTCCTCGGGCATCTCGACCTCGGCCGACAGCTCGGCCAGCGTGGCGGGGCGCCCCAGCTTGAGCTCGAGACGGGCGCGCGCCTTCTGCAGGCGGGCCAGCGTGTCGCCGGCGTGGACGGGGAGGCGGATGGTGCGCCCCGTGTTGGCGATCCCCCTGGTGATGGCCTGGCGGATCCACCACGTGGCGTAGGTGGAGAACTTGAAGCCCTTGCGCCAGTCGAACTTCTCGACGGCGTGCATCAGCCCCAAGTTGCCCTCCTGGATCAGGTCGAGCAGGGGCAGCCCCGAGGCCTGGTACTTCTTGGCAATCGAGACGACCAGCCGCAGGTTCGACTGGACGAACGTGCGTTGGGCGTCGTCGCCTCCCTTGAGGTGGCGGCGCAGCTCGCGCCGGCGGGCCGCCGACAGCGCCTTGCCGCCCCGCTCGAGCTCGCTGCGGGCCTCATTGCCCAGCTCGATGGCCTGGGCCAGGCGCACCTCGTCGTCCTTGGTGAGCAGTGGGTACTGCCCGATGTCGGTGAGGTAGAGGCGGACGAGATCTTCTTCGTCCCTCTCGACTCGCTCCTTGGCCAAGATGCTCGAACCCTTCATCCGTCTTGCCGCCACAGGCCCGCACAACGCCGCCGGAGGGGGCGAGGTCTTCCTCCCGGAAGGAACGGATGGCAGACGTCGTCTTCACCTTACTGGCCGAGTCAAGCGGCCCCTGCGCCTCCGGCCTCTGAACTTCGACGTGGCCGGATCATCCCCTGCTCGCGGCGCCGATATCCGCGCCCGCCGACCGCCGACGCACGGCGGCGGCCAGCGGTGCCTCGGCGACCAGGATGCCGGCCAGGATGAGGCCGGCGCCGGCGCCACCCTGCCATCCCAGCCGCTCGCCCACCAGGTGGCCGACGCCGGCAGCGGCGACCGGCTCCACCATGAGGAGCAGCGACGTCCGGGTCGGTCCCACCCGGCGCTGGCCCCACACCTGGAGGCCGAAGCCGAGGGCGGACACGGCCACGCCGGTGTACATCGCAGCCAGCCAGGCCCGCGCCGGGAACCCGTACCCGCCGAGGAAGGCGCCGGGCACCAGGCAGGCCCCGCCCACCACCAGCAGCTGCACGGCGGTGAGGGGCACGGCGGGGTGGCGGGGGGCCAGCTCGGCGAGGAGGACGATGTGCACGGCGAAGGCCACGGCGCACCCGAGGGTCAACAGCTCGCCCCTCCCGAGCGACGGGTCGGCGCCGGTGAGGAGGAACAGCCCGCCGGCGGCCAGCACCACGCCGGCCGCCGTGGCCCTCGTGGGCGGCCGGTGCAGGGCCACGGCCGACATCACCGGGACCATCACCACGAGCAGGTAGGTGATGAAGGCCGACACCGAGGTGCTCGTGTACTGCAGGCCCACGGTCTGGAGCAGGTACCCGGCCAGGAGCACGAGCCCGCACGCCACCCCGGCCCTCGCCAACCCGGGCGGGCGGCGCACGCCCCGGGCGAAGGGGGCGAGCACGGCGGCGCCCACGAGGAAGCGCACGGCGAGGAAGGGGACCACCTGCACCTCGGCCACCGCGTCACGCACCACCACGAACGTCGTCCCGAACAGCACGGCGGCGGCGAGCACGGCCGCGTGGGCCCGCAGGAGCAGAGCGGTCGACGACGGAAGGGCGGCGGTCAACCGCGGTAGCGGTTGGTGATGGGCACGCGCCGGTCCTTGCCGAACGCCTTGGCCGTGACCCGCACACCAGGCGGCGTCTGGCGGCGCTTGTACTCGGCGACATCGACGAGGCGGACCACCTGGCGCACCACGTCGGGATCGAAGCCGGCGTCGACGAGCTCGCCGGCGGTGAAGTCGCGTTCCACGTACGCCTCGAGGATGGGGTCGAGCACGTCGTAGGGCGGCAGCGTCTCGTCGTCGCGCTGGTCGGCCCGCAGCTCGGCCGACGGCGGCTTGGTGAGCACCCCCGCCGGGATGACCTCTCGCCCCGCTCGCTCGTTGACCCGGCGGCTGAGGTCGTACACCAGCGTCTTCGGCACGTCCTTGATGACGGCGAAGCCTCCGGCGGTGTCGCCGTACAGCGTGGAGTAGCCGACCGCCATCTCGCTCTTGTTGCCGGTGGTGAGCACCATCCAGCCGTGCTTGTTCGACAGCGCCATGAGGACGACCCCGCGGATGCGCGACTGCAGGTTCTCCTCGGTGATGTCCTCGTCCTTGCCGGCGAAGGACGGAGCCAGCATGGCGGTGAAGGCGCTGTGGGCGGGCTCGATGGGGATCTCGCGCAGCTCGACGCCCAGCGCGGTGGCCAGGAGCGCGGCATCGGTGCGAGAGCCGTCGCTGGAGAAGCGCGACGGCATCGAGACGGCGTGCACGTGCTCGGCGCCCAGGGCGTCGACGGCCAGCGCGCACACCAGCGCCGAGTCGATGCCGCCGGACACGCCGATCACCGCGTCGGTGAACCCGTTCTTGCGCACGTAGTCGCGGGTGCCGAGCACCAGCGCGGCGTGGACCTCGTCGAGGGGGTCGAGCACGGCGGCGCGCCGCGGCGCCCAGGTTCCCCGGCTGTGCTCGGCGCGCTCGGCGGGCTCGGATACGACGACCGTGGGCAGGGGCGAGGCGCCGGCCCGACCCCGGGGGTCGACGAGGCGCTTGCGGAACACCGGCTGCACGTCGAGGTCCACGACCATCACCGCCTCCTCGAACTGCGGCGCCGAGGCGACGATGCGACCGTCGGCGTCGACGACCAGCGAGGCGCCGTCGAAGACCAGCTCGTCCTGGCCGCCCACCTGGTTCACGTAGACCAGGGCGCACGAGGCGTCCGAGGCCCGGGTGGCGAGCATCCGTTCGCGCTCGGCCAGCCGGCCCCGCGAGTAGGGCGAGGCGTTGAGGTTGAGCACGAGCTCGGCGCCCCCCGACGCCTGCTCGGCGATGGGCCCGGCCGGCGACCACGCGTCCTCGCACACCGAGATGCCGCAGCGGACGCCGGCGATCACGTACAGCTGGGTCGCCGCTCCACCGGCGCCGAAGTAGCGCTGCTCGTCGAACACCGCGTAGTTGGGGAGGATGCGCTTGTGGTAGGCGCCGACGACCTGCCCGTGAGCGCACACCGCAGCGGCGTTGAACAGGTCGCGCCCGCAGTCAACGAAGCCCACCACCGCCGCGCACCGCCCGGTGCGGGCGGCCAGCTTGGCCAGCGCGTCGAGGTTGTCCTCCACGAACCCTGGCTTGAGCAGCAGGTCCTCGGGGGGGTAGCCGGTGACGGCCAGCTCGGGGAACACCGCCACGTCGGCGCCGGCCGACTCGGCCTGCTCCAAGGCGGCCAGGATGCGCTCGACGTTGCCGTCGAGGTCGCCCACCACCGTGTTCACCTGGCAGGCGGCGACGCGGATCGGAGCCACGCGGGCAGCGTAGGACGGCGGCGAGGCGACCCGCCCCGTCGACGCGTGCGGGCGCGAGACTTCCCCGTGGCCCGCAGCGCCGTCGACCGAGCCGTCGAGCGGTCGGCCGCCCCCGCCGCTGTCGCCATAGCCCTCGACCAGCTGGAGCAGGCCCACGCCGGCGTGCGCGGCCGCCTGGAGGACGACGAGGGCTTCCTCTCCGCACTGGTCGCCGTCACCGCCGCCAGCCGGTTCCTCTCCCGGCTGCTCGTCACCGACCCGGCCGCCCTCGACGTGCTGGGGGACCTGGACCGCAGGGCGGCGGTCCAGGACGGCTCGGGCCCCGAGCTGACCAGCTGGCAGCGCCGCGAGCTGCTGCGGGTGGCGGCGCGGGACCTGGCCGGGTTGGACGCCCTCGAGGCGGTGGGCGCGAACCTGGCCGCCCTGGCCGACGACGTGCTGCAGGCCGCGTGGCGGTTGGCCGGCCAGGGCGCCGGCGGCCTCGCCGTCATCGGGATGGGCAAGCTCGGTGGACGCGAGCTCAACTACGCCAGCGACGTCGACGTGGTGTTCGTGGGCGAGGGCGACGCCCGGCGGCTCATGGACGTGGCGAGGACGTGCTTTCGCGTCGACGCCGACCTGCGCCCCGAGGGCCGCAACGGCCCGCTGGTCCGCAGCCTCGCCTCGTACGAGGCGTACTGGGACCGGTGGGCCCAGACGTGGGAGTTCCAGGCCCTGCTGAAGGCGCGACCGGTCGCCGGCCACCCGGCGCTCGGGCGCGCCTTCCTGGCGTCGGCCCACGAGCGGCTGTGGAGCCGCCCGTTCGGCGCCGACGAGCTGCGCGAGGTGCGGGCCATGAAGGCCCGGGCCGAGGGCGAGATGGCGCGGCGGGGCCTGCTGGACCGGGAGATCAAGCGGGGGCGGGGCGGCATCCGCGACGTCGAGTTCGCCGTGCAGCTCCTCCAGCTCGTGCACGGCCGCGCCGACCCGGCGCTGCGCTCGCCCACCACGCTCTCCGCCCTCGGCGAGCTGGCCGGCGCCGGCTACGTCGACACCGACGACGCCGACGCGCTGTGCTCGGCGTACCGCTTCCTGCGCGCCGTCGAGCACCGCCTCCAGCTGCTCGAGGGGCAACAGGTGCACGCCGTGCCGGCCGACGCGGCGGCGCGGGCCCACCTGGCCAGGGTGCTCGGCTACCGCGACGACGCCAGCGCCACCGCGCTGGCCCGGCTCGAGTCCGAGCTCCGCCGCCACCAGGCCACCGTTCGCTCGATCCACGAGCGCCTGTTCTTCCGCCCGCTGCTCGAGGCCTTCACCGGCGTGTCGCCGATGGCGGCCGAGGCGGTGGAGACCCGCCTGCGGGCATTTGGCTTCACCGACGCCGAGCGCACGCGCCGCGCCCTGGCCGAGCTGACCCGCGGCTTCACCCGCTCGTCCCGCCTGATGCAGCAGATGCTGCCGCTGCTCCTCGGGTGGCTGTCCGAGTCGCCCGATCCCGACCTGGGCCTGCTCGGCCTGCGCACCCTCGCCACCGGGCGCCACCGCGCCACCCAGCTCATGGGCACCTTCCGGGAGTCGCCCCAAGCGGCCCGGCGGCTGTGCCTGCTCGTCGGCACGAGCAGGGTGCTGCTCAACGGCTTCGAGCACCACCCCGAGCTCATCGCCTCGCTGGGCGACGACGCGGCCATGGCCACTCCGTCGCCGGCCGAGCTGCGGGAGCGGGCGGACGCCGCCCTCAGCCGGCCGGGCGACGTCGACGAGCGCCGGGCCAGCCTGCGCCGGCTGGTGAGGGCGGAGATCGTGCGCGTCGCGTCGCGCGACGTGCTCGGCCTCGACGACGTGCGGGGCACCGGCGCCCGCCTGGCCGCACTGGCCGAGGCGGTGCTGGAGGTGGCCCTGGCCGGCCTCGACCCCCCGGTGCCCATGGCCGTCATCGCCATGGGCCGCTTCGGCGGCGGCGAGCTCTCGTACGCCAGCGACCTCGACGTGCTCCTCGTCTACGAGGGTTCCACGCACGAGGAATTCCAGGGCGCCGAGCAGACGGCCGGCGCCCTGCTGCGGTTCGTCGGCGGCGCCACGCCGGCCGAGCGCATCTTCGCCATGGACGCCGACCTGCGCCCCGAGGGCAAGCAGGGGCCGCTGGCCCGCAGCCTGGCCGGGTACCGGACATACCACGAGCGCTGGGCCCAGACGTGGGAGCGCCAAGCACTCCTGCGGGCCCGGCCGGTGGCCGGCGACGCCGAGTTGGGCCGGCGCTTCATGGAGCTCGTCGACGAGGTGCTGTGGGGCAGGCCGATCGGCGATGAGGAGGTGAGGGAGATCCGCCGCATGAAGGCCCGCGTCGAGCGTGAGCGGATCCCGGTGGGCGACGACCCGCAGTTCCACCTGAAGCTGGGCCGGGGCTCGCTGTCGGACGTGGAGTGGACCGCGCAGCTCCTCCAGCTGCGCTGCGGCCTGGCCGCACCGGGCACCCTCGCTGCCCTGGATCGGCTGCGCGACGAGGGCCACATCGAGGCCGGGGACGCCCACGTGCTGGCCGAGTCGTACCGGTTCTGCGAGCGGGTGCGGAACCGGTGGTTCCTGGTGAAGGGCGCCCCGGGCGACGCCCTCCCCGCCCGGGCCGACCAGCTGGCCCGCCTGGCCCGCAGCTTGGAGGTGACCGCCGGCGAGCTGCGCGAGGAGTACCGGCGGGTCACCCGCCGGGCCCGCCAGGTGACCGAGCGCCTCTTCTACGGCCAGCCCGTCGGCTGACGACAAGCCGGGCGCCGCGCGCCGGCAACGCGTTCGAGCTCTCGCCCGGTTCGGTCGATTGGCACTCACCACGACCGCCACCACCACGACGTTCACCGGCGGGATCAGCTCGGTGGGCGCCAGCCGGACCCACACCTTCTCGGCGGCGGGGGACCATCGCCAGCGCCCTCAGTGCTCGGGCGGGGGCAAGAGCGGGCTGCTGTCGAGCTCTCCCGCCTCGCTCCGCCAGGAGGTGCGCAGCCCGACAGGGACGGTGCTCGGCTCGCCCAGCGTCAAGTGTGACGGCGTCTCCCGCCAGGTGACCCTCACCTCGTCGCAAGCCGGGTCGCACGCCGTGCGGATCACCAAGACGGCAGGCGGCACCGGCACGACCAGCTATACGGCGACCCTGAACTACTCGAAGTGAGGGGGCCGGCCTGTTCGACCGGGTCCACCCGCCCCCGGCTCACCGGAGCCGGGGGCTGGCTCCGCACCGCGTGACAAGCGGCGGGACGGGTGCTGCTCGCCGGCATCATTCACCGTCACGATCGCCTTCCGTAACGGGCCTGTGCGCCTCGCCGAGCTCACGCGAGGGGAAGGCTGCCGCTCGACGACCCGCCTACCCTCAGCGCCCCATCGTCCGCCCGGCGGAGCGCTCGGTCCCGAGGTGAGGTGACGCGCCCCGGCGTGGTGGCGGTGCACCGAGCTTCCCGGCGCGTGGTGGGATGCCGCTGACGCGAGTGCATCGTCCGGCCGGTGGCGTCTCCCTGTTGCGGTCCGACGCATCGGCGCCGTCAGACGCACAACCCCCCGCTGACACCTCGCGAACACAGCGTGGTGGCCTCGACGGTGCGGACGGTGAAGCTCTTGCCGCCTGGATCGGGCTCGGCGAAGACCCGCAGGCGGATCCCTCCGACCGAGTCGTCGCCCAACCCGATGACGTCGACGGTGATCTCACCGACGCTCCCGACCCTCGGGCCGTCGACCACGACGACGTTCGATCGGGGCTCTTCGCTGGCCTCGCGAGCCGCGACGACCCGGCCGAGCTCCAACATGGTCTCGGCGCGGGGCCGATCCGCCGGGGCCGGGTACAGCCGGGCGGTGATGTCGTCGACGTCGCCGGGCTGGAGGAGGAAGGTTGAGTTGGCCCATCCGGTCCGGCCGCCGGCCTCGATCTCCGACCAGAAGCCAGCGGTACCGAGCGAGCGGTTGTGGCCCGTCGCGCGGATGTCCGTGGCGAGCGGGCCGAGGGTAAAGCGGACATCGAACTCAGTCCCCGGGCCGGCGCGGACGTTCAGGGTGTCGGTGGCCGCCACACCGACCACGGCAAGCCGGGCGCCCTGGTAGGGGAAGATGGCGACCCGCTCGCCGGGGAGCGAGGCGTCGACCGCTGAGTCCGACGTCGAGTCCGACGTGGAGGTTGTCGATTCCGTCGTCGTCGGCGCCGACGGCGGCGTCGTCGTCGAGGCCGCCGGTTCCGTGACCACCTCGGTGTCGGGGCCGCGGCGACCGACTCCGATGGCGATGAGTGCCACGACGAGGACGACGGCCGCTGAGACCGTCAGCCAGGGCGCCCGCCGAGCCGGCGCCGCGACGGTGCCGCGGGCGGCCCGCCTACACGCCTCGTCCGGGGTGACGGGGGCGGCCGCGGCGTCGAGGTTGCCGCCGAGCCGGCGGAGCCGATCGTGCAGGTCGCTCACCGCTCTCTCCGTTCCAGGTCGCGGCGCGCGTGCTCGAGGCCGCGCGCGAGGTGGTTCCGCAGTGTCGACACGGTGCAGCCCAGGACCGCAGCCGCTTCCGCCAGGCGGTAGTCGTAGGCGTGCACCAGCACGACGGCGACGCGCTGGTGCACCGTGAGTCTCTGCAGGCTCGTGAGCAACGCCTCATCCCACTCCGGCACCGGGGCGACGCCGGCGGCGGCGGCCCCGGAGAGCGGCACCTCGAAGCGGACGTGGCGGTGCTGGTGGCGTACCGACGTCTGACCGACCCGCCACAGGTACCCTGCGGGGCTGGACATCCCGCGTAGGCGGTCGAGGTGCTCCCAGGCCCAGGCGAGTGCGTCCGCCAGCGCTTCACGGCCCGTCTGTGGGCCGTAGGCGGCGACGAGGGCCCGGCGGAGAGGTTGTTCTACCTCAGCGACCAACGCGGCGAACTCGGCTTCGTCGCCGTCATGGTCGACCCGTCGGCCGCGCTCGCCGTCCACCATCATCACAACGGCTTAGAGCATCGCGGCAGCCAGAAGTGTCACAACCGACTACATCCGCCGCTCCGGGTCGCGACGGCGGCGTGGCGACGTGCGAAGAACGGCGCGTTGTTGGCGGCATCGTCATCTCCTCAGCGCCGGTCGAGGCTGCTCATGACGGGCGACGGCCGTCCCCGGGCCGCCGGGGCGGTCACGACGGCTCTCGCCCCGCCCGGCGGTAGGGCCGTCGACGACGGTGACGGGGCAGCGAAGCAGCGGGCCTCGTCACGAGCCTGGCCCAGCCCGGCCAAGGCGGCACGGGCCTGCTCGAGGTGGTCGGCGGCGAGCACCCGCTTGCCCTCGGCGCGCGCGAGCAGCCCGCGCGCCTCGTGGGCAGTGGCGATCCAGGCCCGGCTGTGGAACCAGGTCGTCGCCTCCTCGACCCGGCGGCACGCCTGCTCGGCCTCGTCGGGGTCGCCCCGAGAGAGGTGCACGGCCACGGCCACGGGGTAGAGCAGCACATCGCAGTGACGCACTGACCGGCGCGGCGGCGACCGCGGCGGACTCGGCCGCCCCGCGCTCCAGGGCGGCGAGCGCAGCCTCGGCGTCGCCGGCGGCCAGGCGGTTCTCTGCCAGCGCGCTCAACAGCCGAGTCGGGCTGTGCTGGACGATCATGACGTTGCCGGAGGCGAGGGCGGTGTCGAGCGCGAGCCGCAGCCTCCTCTCGGCGAGCCGGTCGAGCGCAGAGCCGGCCACGATCTCGTCGGAGCGGTAGGTGGGCCCGACTCGGCGTCCATCCCTGCCAGCAGCTCGACCAGCCGGCCGCGTTGAAGCTGCCGGCTCAGCGCCTCGTTCACATACGGCGACAGCTCGCGGCGCCCCACCCGGGCGCGGGCCTCGGCGAGCACGTCCTCGTTGTTAGGGATCAACGAGACCTTCGACACCGCCATCAGTGGAATCGGACCCAAAGTAGGAACAGCTGGCGAGGTTCGAGCCGCATTCAAGTGCTCGCCCTGTTCGGTCGATTGGTACTCACCACCCACGAAGGTCGGCCCAATGACGAGAGCTGGCTGCGTCGGGTCGGACCCGTCAGGAGACGATCATGCGCAAGCGCGCTCGTACAGCTGCCCTCACCTTGGCCTTCGCGGGTTACGGCCTCGTCGCCACCGCCGCTCCCAACGGGGCAGTTGCCGCTCCTCGCGAGTGCCCGGCCGGGTTCGAGATGGAGGCCGGTATCGGTTGCACCAAGGCGCTCCCGAACGGGAACAAGCTCGTCCATCACGCCGAGGGGGTGCAGACCGAGACCCACGGCGGCGACCATGAACACGCGGCGGTGGCCAACGACGGCCAGGTGCTGCCCGCTGTCGCCGCCGAGCGACCCGTCGTGTGCGCATCCTCCGGGTCGCGGTCGCGCGCCGTCTACGCCTATGCCGCCGGCAGCGCCAACCGCGTGGACGCCGTTCGCTCGGAGATCCAAGCGGCGGTGCGGGCGACCAACGGCCTGCTGGCCCAGGAGGCCACCGAGACCGGCGTGGTAGCCGACTTCCGCTTCGCCTGCGGCTCCGACGGCCAGCCCCACGTCACGGCAATCGCCACCACGGGCGCCGACTACTCGTCGATCGTCAACTCGGCTCGCGACGCCGGGCTGACCACGTCGACCGAGGACTACTGGATATTCGCTGACTTCGCCTCACCGGGTGGCTACTCGGGTGTCGGCACCTTCTACGCCGACGACACGTTGTCGGCCTCCAACGCCAACTACCGCAACGCCGGCTACGGCATCACCTACAGCGGCTACTGGGGCGGCGCGACCCCGATGCACGAGCACGGCCACAACATGGGTGCCGTGCAGAGCTCGGCGCCCGACTCCTCTGGTGCCGGCCACTGCGACGGCTACGGAAGCCAAGACGTCATGTGCTACAACGACGGCGGCTCGCAGTGGGACGAGACGCACGAGTGCGGTGCCGTCTCGGGTCGTCACTACGACGCCTGCCACAACGACTTCTTCCACACCAAGCCGCCCGCCGGCAGCTATCTCGCCACCAAGCACAACATCGGCGCCAACCGGGCGTGGGCCAGCTTCGACAACCCGTTCCTGGCCTTCGGCTCGGGCGCGGTCGCTCCCGATCCCGTGAGCCCCACGCCCACCACGGCGACGTTCACGGGCGGGCTCAGCTCAGTCGGGACCAGCCGGACCCACACCTTCTCGGCAGCCGGCGGGACCATGGCAAGCGCCCTCAAGTGCTCGGGCGGGGGCAAGAGGTGGCAGTCGTCGTCGCTGCGGCAGGAGGTGCTCAGCCCGGGTGGCACGGTTCTCGGCTCGCTCACTGTCAAATGTGACGGCGTCTCCCGCCAGCTGACCGTCACCTCGTCGCAAGCCGGATCGCACGCCCTGCGGATCACCAAGACGGCTGGCGGCAGCGGCACGACCAGCTATACGGCGACGGTGAGCTACTCGGCGTGACGCCGCCCAGGACGGCGACGAGGCGCAGAGCCGTCCGGTAGCGTCACTCGGCGACGGACCTCCGGACGTGAGGTGGGCCGATTGAAGACCTTGGGCAACGTGCTGTGGCTCGTACTCGCCGGCTTCTGGCTGGCCATCGGGTACGTGATCGCCGGCGTCGTCAACTGCGTGCTCATCATCACGATCCCGTTCGGCATCCAGTCGTTCAAGCTCGCCGGCTACGCCCTGTGGCCATTCGGCCGGACCGTGGTGCAGCGAGCCGACCGTGACGTCGCCCTCGGCTGCCTGGGGAACGCCATCTGGTTCGTGTTCGGCGGCCTGTGGCTGGCGCTCGGCCACCTGGTCGCCGGACTGCTCCTGTGCCTCACCATCGTTGGCATCCCGCTCGGCGTGGCGTCGTTCAAGATGGCCGGGCTGGCCTTGGCGCCGTTCGGCAAGGAGGTGGTCCCCGTCGCGACGGCACCGCCTCGCCGGGCGGGCGTCTACGAACAACCGTCGTCCCAGTAGGAACGCCAGCCGGCTCTCGCCCCCCTCCCTCGGTTTCTCTCGGCCCCGAGCGAGCCGGTGGTGAAGGAACCGGGACTCCGGGTGACCGGTGAGGCGGTCGGCACCGCAGGCGATCAAGCGCTACCTGGATGCGAGCCAGGTCGACGGTGATCTCGTCGCGGCCCAGAACCGACGGCGCCTCGGCGTAGTACGCTCGGGGACCCAGGTCGTGGCTCCCGGCCGGAAGCTTCGGCTGGAGCTGACGCCCGATCGGGATCGGGTGAGGACCTCGGGAACCGGGTCGGGATCGTCCGCTGCCAGCAGAGCCCCTTGATCTCAGCGACGTACTCCTCGACCTCGTCGAGCGAGAGGTACCTCCGGAAGCGATCGCGCCGGAGAACGTCGCCGAGCTCGGTGAGTAGTTTCCTGGAGGAGAGTGCTGCGAGCCGACTGCCCCGCAGAGCCTCGATCAGCTGCGCCGACGGCCCGCTCCACTGAGGGTGGCCGAGGACGTTGACATCGATGACGACCTCCACCCGGGGCGATAAACCAGTGCGGCGTTCCCGGCGGTGGGCGGCCACCTCATCGAGGGCGAACGCCATGGCCTCGTCCTCGTCGAGACGGTTCTGCTCCCGCAGCCGGTCGAGCACACTCGGGCCGAGATATCGCCGGACGGCGTCCTCGACGACCTGATCCTCAGACCTTCCGGACCGAGCCGCCTCTCGCCGGACGGCGTCGAGCACCTCGTCATCGAGGTTGACGGTCGCGGCAACCTTGGGCACCTGACGAGCGTGCCAGGCAGGATGGGGGCCGATGCCAGATCCAGAAGGCTCAGCTCCTGCTCGCCATGGCGACGACACCCGATGGGCGATCCCTGACTCATCAGTTGTGCGACCGGCGATCGCCGCAAGCGCACCGTCGTCGAACGCCATCGTCGCGTCCTCGCCATCAAGGCGCTCGAGACGCTGTCAACCGTCATTCACGTCTTCAAGGCGGCGGACCAGAAGCGGCTGAACCGGCTGTCCGCCGGTACCGGGAGAAACGCTTCATCCACGATCACGCGCGTCCTGCGCGCAGAAGGGGACGCCGGGTGTGCACTGGATTCACCTCCGACACGCGGCATGAAAGATGGTGTGGGCTCCACGGTTGGGGATCGGAAGAGCAGGATCGATTCCAGGCGCGGCATTCCGGCGTCCGCAAGCCGGCCGGTCAGGTCCTCGACGTTGTGGAGGCCTACGCATCGCACAGCGACGAGGCCAAGCGGTCCAACGTCCGGGTGGACGACGTCGAGTTCCTGCGGCACCGCCTGCGAGTGGAGCAGCAGGTCACGATCGTCCGCGGGAAGCTGACCACCGGCCGACTGAAGGGCGGAAAGACCGGCGCCGTGCCGCTGCCCGAGACCGCTGCGGCGGAACTAGCGGAGCACCTCCGGCGCTCCCGGGCGGAGGCGGGCCAGCTCGTGTTCACCAGCCTGGAGCACAAGGCGCTCAACCGCAACTACTTCGACTCCCACATCTGGCGCCCGGCACTGCTGGCCGCCGGCGTCGAGCCACGCCGAGGCAGCGGCATGCGCGCTCCGGCACTTCTACCCTCAGTACTCATCGACGCCGGCGAGTCGGAGAAGGCGATGGCGGAGTACCTCGGCCGCGCCGACCGCGGGTTCACCCTGCGGCTCTACGCCCACCTCTTCCCGTCTTGGAGGACCGCGCCCGCCGGGCGCTGAGGGAGCGCTCAGCGCCGTGTCCGACGGAACGGAGACGGGACAGACAGGCCGGTGACCGGCACTTCCGTGCGCCAGCGCCCTCCCCGCCCTAGATGTCGTAGTTCTGTTGCGGGGGGTTGGCTGACCTGGGCCGGGGGATGAGAAGGGCCTCTGAGCAGGAATTATGCGTGCCCGGAAATGACCGCCCTTGACCGCCCTCGGCCGTCCTCTGACGGCCCAGGGACGGCCGGACCACGACGGTTCCCACCCCTCGGCGCCCGAGTGCCTGAGGTCACGGCCGCTGTGCCGCCCCATACCCGGCGGAGTGGGACACGCGGCGGCCGCGGTACCGGGACGCGCCTACGGGGACAGCTCGGCCGGCCGACGCAAGTGCCGAAGCGCCAGGACCGAGAACGGCACCTATGCCTGTGAGGCGGCGGAG
>JALYMX010000358.1 GCA_030773495.1 Actinomycetota bacterium
GCCTCGAGCGCCGTCGGCGACCACGTCGTGAGGCTCGACCGCCAGCAGGGCTGCCGCCACCATCACGTGCAGGGCGGGGTGCGCGAGCCGCTCGGCGATGGTGACCGCGCGGCGCAGCTCGCCCAGCGCTTCCTTCTTCTTCCCCACCGCAGCCAGTGACCGTGCCAGGGTGACGCGGGCGTATGCCTCGTACTTGCCCCGATGCTTGGAACGGCTCTTCTCGATCGATTCGCGGGCCAGCTCCGTCGCCTCGGCGTGGCGGCCGCGAGCGCTCGCCATCTCGGCCTCGAGCTCCGTGAATCGCAGCCGCCACAGCCATCCGTGCCAGCCCAAGCCCTTCATCACCTCCTGCGCCAGTTCTTCGACGACGGGCTCAGCCCGACCGACGTCGCCTCGCCGGGTGAAGTTGAACAGCAGGTCGATTCCCGCGCTCACAGCGCTGGGCTTGAAGTAGGTGCGCCCGAGGTCGCGCGCCTCCTCCTGGATCGTCTGCGCGCCCTCGAAGTCGAAGAGGTCGAGGTGGAAACCCGCAGACATCGCGATGCAGCGGGTCAACGCTCCGAACAGCTCGTACTCCTCGCCGAACCGGCGGGCTTCCTGGAAGACAGCCATCGCCTCGTCATATCGACCGGACGCGGCGGCCGCAATGCCGATGTGGGGCATGTTCCAGAGGGCGCCCTGGGTGTCACCTGCCTCGCGTCCGGTTCGGACCGCTTGGCGGGCGACGTGCACGGCCGATTCCCAGTCACCCGTCAGGTAGAGCTGGAGCGAGTACGTACCGAGACGCTCGTACGGGGGTTCGAGGCCCCACACGGCGGCGTCCGCTATCAGGTCGCGGCCCCCCGCCAGGACCCGGTCGACGTCGCCGGTGGAGCTATCGGCGTTCGTGATCTGCGCCCGGGCGGCGAGCTGTACATCGCGCGCCCCGATGTCCTCGGCGAGCTGGCGAGCGGCCCGGGCATGGTCGCCGATGCCAGCAGTGTCGAACAGCCAGAAACAGGCGGTGCTCAGGTCGCAGTGCACCTCGGCCCGGCGACGGAGCTGGTCGGGCGTGAGGGCCGGCAACGCCGTCAGCGCTGCCTCGAACTCGGCTCGCGCCTCGGCCCATCGCGCCACCCGGGACAGTGCCCTGCCCCGCTGGGCACGCAGGTCGGCGACGAGGGCAGGCCGACCGAGGGATGCGGCGATGGCCAGCGCGTCTTCCAGCAGCGCAGCCTCTCGGTGATGCGAGGCGGCGCGCCGGGAGCGGTCCGCGGCGGTCGTCAGGTACTCGAGCGCGCGCTCGGGCTGTCCGGACGCGACCGCGTGATGGGCGAGCTGATCGGAGAACACAGCTACACGGTCTCCCGCCACGCGGCTGAGCCAGTCGGCGGCGGCGCCGTGAAGCTCCTTGCGGTGCTGACGGGGCAAGGACCGATAGGCGGCGTCGCGGATCAACACGTGCTTGAACGAGTAAGCGATCTGCCCGCCCAGTGCCGAGCGCGGCTCGACGCGCAGGAGGTCGCGGTGCTCGAGGTCGTCCAACGTGTCCATCAGGCCGCAGCCCGAGTCATGCGTCATCGGCAGTGCCGCCTCGAGCGCTTCGACGGCGCCGGGCCAGAACGTCATCCCCATGACGCTGGCGCGCCGGAGCGCCAGCTGTTGCTCGACTGGTAGTGCGTCGAGGCGAGCGAGCAGGAGCGACGTCAAGCCGGCCGGCACGCCGGCGGAGGCGTCGCCTTCGGCGACGGTGGCAACCAGCTCTTCGGCGAACAGCGGGTTGCCGCCCGACTTCGCCGCGATGTCTGCGAGCACGGGATCGGGCAGGCCGTGCGCCTTGCCGAGCTCGGCGACGAGCGCCTCGGTGTTCGTCGCGTCGAGTGGCTCGAGCGAAATCGACGTGAAGGCGGCGAGGCCGCCACCCCAGTCGTGGCGTCGCTCCACGAGCTCGGGGCGGGCGAGGGTGAGGATCACGAGCGGAACGCCTCGCGCCCGGCGGGCGATCGCCTGGACCAGGTCGAGCAGGGCGTCGTCCGCCCAGTGAACGTCCTCGAGGACGACGCAGAGCGGTCTGTCTCGCGCCAGCGCTTGGAGGAACCGACGAGCGGAGTTGTGTAACGTGCGCTCGTCGACGAGGCCACCAGCACGGTCGCGTTCGTCGTCGAGGCCCGTGAGCAGTGCGACGTGGCGCCCCTCGTCTCCATCTTCCTCACCGAGGGGATGGACGGACTGCACGAGCTCACCGAGCTTCCGCCGGGCGGTTGCAGGTGGGTCGTCCGCCGTCACGCCGGCCGCCTGCCGGAACGCTTCCGCCAGCGGCGCGTAGCTCAGCGCCTCGCCGTAGGGGAGGCAGCGACCGCTCACCACTCGACCCTCGGCGACGACGAGACGCTGGAACTCAGCCAGCTGGCGCGACTTCCCGACGCCGGGCTCGCCAAGGACGGACACCAGGTGCGGGCGCCGCTCGCTGATGCTCCTGTGCCAGACGCGAAGCAGGAGATCGAGCTCGGCATCGCGGCCGATGAACGGAGCGAGGCCCAGTGGCCGCGCCTGCTTCATGGGGACCACGTCGACGACGGCGAAGGTCCCGCCACCCAGGTCTCGGCACTCCACGACGGCGCGGGTGGCCATGTACGTGCCGTGGGCGATCACGGCCGCACCTGCTTCGGCCTGAGCTTGCAGCCGGCGAGCTTCGTTGACCACGTCGCCCATCACGCTGAGCTGGCGGCGAGCGGGTGGTCCGGAGGCGGCGAAGAGCACCTCACCGGTGCTCATCCCGACCCGCAGCTCCAGACCGGCGAACTCGTCCGGGTGGTCGCGGACCGCGCGTTGGAGGTCGAGAGCGGCCCGGACGGCCCGCTCGGGGTCGTCCTCGTGGGCGACGGGCGCCCCGAACACGGCCATGAGCTCGCCGCCGACCACACTGTCGACCGTGCCGCCGTACCGGACGACCACCATCGCCAGCCTCGACATACACCGGTCGAGCAGGGTGCGGAGGTCTTCGGGGTCGAGGGCCCTGGCCACGGCGTCGAAGCCCACGAGGCCGGCAACCAGCACGGTGGCCACCCGGCGTGACTCCGAACCAGGGCCCGACGCGGTGGCGATGCTCTCCGCCTTCGTGCGCTCGCCCCCCTCGGGTCGTCCCTCGGCGACGGGAGGCGCAGCGAGGCCGGGTTCCTGGCGGAGGACCGCGGCCTCGAGCTGCTTGAGCTCCGGACCCGGGTCGAGCCCGAGCTCGTCCCGCAGGCGGTCGCGAAGCGTCCTGTACGCCCGCAGCGCCTCGACCTGCCGGCCGCACCGGTACGCGGCGAGCATGAGCAGCCCCCAGAGCCGTTCGCGCAGCGGGTGACGGGCAACGAGGACCTCGAGCTCGCCCATCAGCTCGGCGTGGCGGCCGAGCTCGAGATCGGCGACCAGGCGGTCCTCGGTCGCGGCGAGCCTGAGCTCTTCGAGCCGCGTCGCCTCCTGCGGTGCGAACGGCTCGAAGAGAAGGTCGGCGAGGGCGGGCCCCCGCCACAGGGTGAGCGCGTCGGACAGCGTCGACGACGCCTCTCGGACGTTCCCGCCGTGGAGGGCCCGCCTGCCGGCTCGTGTCAGAGCCTCGAAGTGGTTGGCGTCGCAGGACGACGACGGCACCCGCAGCACGTAGCCCGGACGCTCGGTCACGACCGTATCCGGGCCGAGCAGCTTGCGGAGGTTCGAAACGTGCACCTGCAGCGCGTGGCGCGCCGTCGCCGGGGGTCGTTCTCCCCACAGGTCGTCCACGAGCCGATCGACGGACAGCACCTGGCCGGCACGGAGCGCGAGCAGGGCGACCAACGCCCGCTGCTTGCGCGAGGTGAGGTCGACCGGTTCGCCGTCGACGAGGACCGCCAGCGGCCCGAGTACGCGAACCTCGGTGTCTACCATGCCCCACAAGTCAACTCCCGGTTGATCGTCGCGTCGAGGTGGGGTGAGCGATTTGAGCCGTCCTTGAGCGGCGGCCCACGTGGTTCTTGACCGCCGGCCGCCACGCTGGCTCCAGGCCGACAACCCGGGAGGACGTCATGAGCTTCGACCCAGTGCAGTACAAGACGACGACGCGCCAGCAGTGGGAGGACGCCGCCGAGGCGTGGCACCGCTGGGGACCCACCCTCGAGACGTGGCTCAGGGAGGCGACCGAGCGGATGCTCGACGCAGCCGGCGTGACCAAGGGGACGTCGGTGCTCGACGTCGCCGCCGGCGCCGGCGGCCAGACGGTGGCCGCCGCTCGGCGTGTCGGCCCCGCCGGCCGTGTGGTCGCCACCGACATCTCGCCGGCGATCTTGACCTACGCCGCCAAGCAGGCGGCCGACGCGGGCCTCACCAACGTTGAGACGGTGGAGGCCGACGGCGAGCAGCTGGGCGATCTCGCTGACGGCGGATTCGACGCGGTTATCTCCCGGCTCGGTCTGATCTACCTTCCCGACCAGGTCGGCGCGCTGCGCGGCATCCGCGAGGCGCTGCGCCCCGGCGGCCGCGTGTCGGCGGTCGTGTACTCGAC
>JALYMX010000359.1 GCA_030773495.1 Actinomycetota bacterium
GGCCGAGGCGGCCACATCGGCCGACCAGTCCCCGCCGGCGTCGAAGGCGCCCACCGCCCGGGTGGTGACCGCCTCCAGGCGGGCCAGGCAGCGGTGCAGGGCGACCATGCTCTCGGCGTCGGAGAGCGAGGCCGGATCGGCGGCGCACATCTCGTCCAGCACCGCCTCCAGCCGCTCGATCACCTCCCAATCGTACACGTGTTCGGCGCTGACGGCAAGGAGAAACCATTGTGGGGCAAGGGGTTCCGCTACGCCGCCCGGCGGTAGCGCCGGACGGCCAGGGGGGCGAAGACCACCACGATGGCCACCGTCCAGGCCAGCGAGGCGAGCACCGGCCCGGCCGTGGGCCCGCCCACCGACAGGGCGCGCACGGCGTCGACCACGGCCGTCACCGGCTGGCGCTCGGCCACGACCTGCAGCCAGCCCGGCATGGTGGCGACGGGCACGAAGGCCGACGAGGCGAACACCAGCGGGGCGAGCATCGGGAAGGCGGCGGCCTGAGCGCTCTCGGCGTTGCGCACCGAGAGGCCGATCAGGGCGAAGACCACGGAGAGCGAGCAGGAGAAGAGCAGCAGCACGACCAGCCCACCGAGGAACGGCACCACCCCGGTGTGAACGCGGAACCCGACGGCGAACCCCACGGCGCACATGAGGGCGACCACGAACGCGTTGCGCACGAGGTCGCTCACGATGCGCCCGCCGAGCACGGCCGAGCGGGCCATGGGCAGCGACCGGAACCGCTCGATGAAGCCCTTGTGCAGGTCGTCGGCCAGCCCCACGCCGGTGCCCATGGCGCCGAAGGCCACGGTCTGGGCGAAGATCCCCGGCAGCAGGTAGTCGACGTAGCGCACGCCCGGGGTGTCGATGGCGCCGCCGAAGGCGTACCGGAACAGCAGCACGAAGATCACCGGCTGGATGGTCGAGAAGACGAGGAGCTGCGGCACCCGCACGATGGTGCGCAGGTTCCGCCCGGCGACCGCCAGGGTGTCGGCCACGGCCCATGCCACCCGACGTCGCTGGTGGGAGGACGCCAGGGGGGCGGCCGCCGCCGTCATCGTCCACCCCCGACGGGGACCGGCTCCACCTCGACGGCGTGGCCGGTGAGCGCGAGGAAGACGTCGTCCAGGCTGGGCTCGCGGATCCCGACGGACACCGGCGTGAGCCCCTCGGCGTCGAGGCCGACCAGCACGCCGACCAGCACCCCGGGACCGTCGTCCACCTCGAAGCGCACGGACGAGCCGTCCCGCTCGGTGCGCCCCGTGGCGAACCGCCCCACCGCCTCGGCCGCCCGCGCCGCCTGGGCCTCGTCGGGCAGCCCGACCTCGACCACCGTGGGCCCGAGGCGCGCCTTGAGCTCGCCGGCGGTGCCCTCGGCCACCACCCTCCCGGCGTCGACGACGGCGATGCGGTCGGCCAGGCGGTCGGCCTCCTCGAGGTACTGGGTGGTGAGCAGCAGCGTGGTGCCGTCGGCCACCAGCTCGCCGATCACCGCCCACAGGTCGGCGCGGCTGCGCGGGTCGAGCCCGGTGCTCGGCTCGTCGAGGAACAGCACCGGGGGGCGGTGGACGAGAGCGGCGGCCAGGTCGAGGCGCCGGCGCATCCCGCCCGAGTACGTGCGCACCTGTCGGTCGGCGGCGCCGGCCAGGCCGAATCGCTCGAGCAGCTCGTCGGCCCGGGATGCGGCCAGCTTCCCGCCGAGGTGGGTGAGGCGCCCGATGAGGCGGAGGTTCTCACGCCCGGTGAGGTTGTCGTCGACCGCTGCGTACTGCCCGGCCAGCCCGATCACCGCCCGCACGTCCGCCGGCCGGCGGGCGACGTCGAACCCCAACACCCGGGCCACGCCGGCGTCGGGAGGGATGATGGTGGTGAGGATGCGAACCATCGTCGTCTTCCCGGCGCCGTTGGGCCCGAGGAGGCCGAGCACCATTCCGGGCGCCACCTCGAGGTCCACGCCGGCCAGGGCGACGACGTTGCCGAAGCGCTTGGTGACGCCGGCCACGGTGATCGCTGCGTCGGGCATCCGCCGACCATCGCGCAACACTTGAAGCACGTCAAGTGTTTATCCCATTCGACGGTCGAAGGAGGCCAAGTGCTGTGTCGGAGGCGTGTACGCTCGCCGACGTGGGTGGCCCGCCCCCGACCAGCGCCCAGGACCTCGCCGAGGTGGCGTGGAGGGGCCTCCTCGACTACTTCATCGCCAAGCGCGACCGCCACGCCGCCATGGCCGCCGACGCCGGGCTCACCGTCGGGAGCATGCGGACGCTGCTGTCGCTCGACCCCGAGCAGCCCAAGCCGATGCGGGCGCTGGCCGAGGAGTGGAAGTGCGACGCGTCCAACGTCACGTGGCTGGTGGACCGCCTCGAGGAGCGCGGCCTGGTGGAGCGACGGTCGGCGCCGCCGGACCGGAGGGTGAAGACCGTCGTGCTCACCGCCGCCGGCGAGAAGCTGAAGGCCGAGCTGCTCGAGCGCATGTACCGGCCCCCCGAGGAGCTGGTCGCCCTTCCCCGTGCCGACCTCGAGGCCCTGGTCGCCGCCCTCGCAAAGCTGCGCTGAGGCGGGGGCCTCAGGAGCAGTTCTTGCCCTTTCCCTGGCCCTTGCCCTCGCTCTTGCCCGGGCAGGTCGTCGGCGGGCCGCCGGCGTCCTCGGCGACGGCGTTACCCGCGGTGCGCAGCTGGGCAAACGCCGACGCGCCCACGAACCGCAGCGCGGAGAGGGCCATGACGGCGACCAGGGCCAGGAGCAGGGCGTACTCCACCACTGCCACCCCGTGCTCTCCGAAGCGCCGCCGCCCGCTCGTCGCGCCCATGTGAACATGAGCACAGACGCCGCCCGCCGCGTCAATGGTCCGGATGGCCTATTCGCGCCGGCCCGGCGGAGCCAGACGGAGCCAGGCTCGGTCAGAGGGGCGCCGGCGAGTACACGTTCATCGAGTCGCCCCTGGCGAACCCGACCAGGGTCATGTTCGCTCGCCGGGCCGTCGCGACGGCCAGCGCCGAGGGCCCGCTCACGGCGACCACCACGCCGAAGCCCCCGGCCCAGGCCTTCTGCACCATCTCGAACGACGCCCGTCCGCTCACGAACAGCCCTGCGCGCCCGCCGGGAAGGCGGCCGTCGAGGAGCAGGCGCCCCACCACCTTGTCGACCGCGTTGTGGCGCCCGATGTCCTCCCGGACGACGTCGACGGTGCCGGTGGCGGGGTCGAAGGCGGCGGCGGCGTGCACCGACCCGGTGGCGGCGAACAGCTCCTGGCGCCCGGCCACGGCCCCGGGGAGCGAGGCCACCACGGCCGGCGCCACCGGGGCCGGCTCGGCGAAGGGGCGCAGCCGCTCCACCAGCCGGTCGATGGACCGGCTGCCGCACGTGCCGCACGACGACCCCACCGCGCCGAGTCGGGGTGGGCCGCCGGGTGCCGCGCCGCGGGTGTCCACGTCGACCACGTTGAACCCGGTGTCGACGGCCGAGCCCGTGCTGCAGTAGCGCACCTGCCGGACGCTCGCCCCGGCCAGGGCGCCGTCGCCGTGCAGGAAGCCGACCGCGAGCTCGAAGTCGTTGCCGGGGGTGCGCATGGTGGTGGCCACCAGGCGGCCGTCGAGAAGGATCTCCAGGAGCTCCTCGACGATCAGCCGGTCCGGTCCCACGCCCCGTCCCGCCCGGGAGACGAGCACCTGCGTGCTCCGCGCTCGAGCCACGCCCCCACCGTAGGCCCAGGCGACGCCGGGAACGGCCGCCGCCCGGTTACTGTCCGGCCATGGACGACCGCGACGTCATCGACGGCTTCGTGACCGGCGCCGCCCGGCGCGCCTTCGGCCCCACCCTGCACCTCGAGGGCGATGCGCTGTTCCTCCACGGGTGGTGGCAGGCCGCGTTCCGGGTGGCGCCGGGGGTGTTCATCGTGCGCAACGAGGAGCCTCGCGAGGACGCCCCCGCGTTGGGCGACCTGGTGGCCGCCCTGGGCGATGCCGGGCTGCACGAGGTGGCCCTCGACCACCCGCTGGTCCACCCCATCACGTACACCGAGATGGCCATCGGGCAGGTGTCGTGGGCGCTGTGGGCCGTCGACCTGCCCACCGCCGAGGCGGCGCTCTCGGCGCGGGCCGGCGCCGACACGTTCCTCACCGACGCGCCCCTGGGCGAGCCCGTGGTGCCCGAATCAGCGGACTTCAGCGCCGAGCTGGGTGGGGCCCGGCGCCTCGCGGGCCTCCCCGCCGCCGTGATCCTCACCGTGGGACTGCCCGCCGAGCGCAACGAGCAGCTGCAGGCCACCTTCGACGACTGCCGCTTCGTCACCCGCTCGTTCGAGGAGATGCCGCCCTCGGCCTGCGGCGCGCTGATCCCCACCCTCGTCGTCGTGGACGCCACCGCGGAGACCGGACGGGAGTTCGTCATGGAGCTGCGGGCGGAGGCGTGCGGGCGCTTCCTTCCGGTGGCCGCGGTGACGCCCGGCAACGAGGTCCCGCTCGGGGCCGATGTGGCGCTCGACCCGGGTCAGCCACCGGCCGCCTGGGTGGAGCCCCTGAGGGCCCTGCTCCCCTGAACGGCCGGCCGCCGGTGAGCGGCCGGGCGCCGGCCGTCAGCCCGGCTCGTAGCCCTCGGCCCAGTCGCGCTCGTCGACGTCCCAGTCGATGGGGTCGGACACGCTGCACTGGACGGTGACGTGGGTCATGGCCGCGTCGGGCGCTGCCCCGTGCCAGTGCCACTCGCCGGGCATGGTCACCACCACGTCGCCGGCCCGCACCTCGCGCCGGCCCGACGCGTCGCCCACCACGC
>JALYMX010000360.1 GCA_030773495.1 Actinomycetota bacterium
CACCAGGGGTGAGCGGGGCGTCGCCGGCCGGGGCGGGGTGGCCCGCCACGAGGGCGTCGTGGGCGGGGAGCGAGCGGGCGGCGGCGGACGCGGCGGCGGCGACGGTGGCCGGAGTGGGGGCTCCGGACGGCACGGGGCGCAAACGGGTGTCGAGGTCGGTCACGAGTCTCCTTCGGTCACGAGTGTCCTTCGGCGACGGGCGCGACGACGCGACAGGCGAGCCGCTTGCCCTTCCTGCCGGGCACGGCGACGACGCAGGTGAGGTCGCCGACGGTGAGGAGCAGTGGCTGGTCGGTGGCGTGGGAGAGGGGGAGGACGTCACCGGGCTGCAGGTCGACGACCTCCCGGGACGTGAGGGTCACCGGGGGAAACCGCAGGGCCAGCTCGACGGGCACCTCCTCGATGGCCCGCTGCATGGCGCGGACGGCGGTCGCGGAGTCCGCAGGGCCGCGCTCGCCGAACAGCGAGTGGCTCGTGGCCCGGTCCAGGACCGGCTGGAGCGAGCTGAAGGGGATGCACAGCGAGAGCTGTCCCACCTGGCTGCCGATCCTCGTGTCGAAGGTCATGACCACGACCATGTCCGAGGGAGCGGCTACCTGGGCGAACTGGGGGTTCGACTCGACCTGGACGATCTCGGGCCGGAGGGCGACGAGGGACTCCGAGGCGTGGGCCAGCTCGCGCACGGCCCGGTCGAGGACCTCGCGGAGGATGCCGCCCTCGATGTCGGTCAGGGGGCGGGAGGGATACGAGCCGGCTCCGTTGCCACCCAGGAGGCGGTCGAGGACCGCCATGGCCAGCGGCAGGGGCACCTGCAGGATTCCCGCCCCCGACAGCGGCTCGAGGGACAGGATGGCCAGCAGCGAGGGGTTCGGGGAGGAGCCGACGTACTCGTCGTAGGAGCGCTGGTCAACCGAGACCAGCGACACCTGCGACACCGCCCGCAGCGTGGTGGACAGCACCGTGCTGAGCTGGCGGGCGAACGCCTCGTGCACGATCTGCAGGGCGCGCACGTGCTCGCGGCTGAAGTTCGTGGGTCGCCGAAAGTCGAACGGCTGCGGCCCAGCGCCCTGTGTCGAGTGGCGGTCGGCTTCCTCGGCCTCGCGGATCAGGTCGCTCGTCGTCACCGCCCCTCCATCGGCTGCTGGTGGACCGGACCTGCGCGATCTGCCCACTACTGCATCACGAACTCGGTGAAGTACACCTCCATCACCTCGCCGTGGTAACGCTCCGCCACGCGCCGCGACAGATCCGCCTTGGCCTTGCTCCGCCCGCCCGGGGACGCCAACTGCTCGTACGTGTAGTCGCCGAGCACGGCGATGGCCTCGTCGAGGGCCGGGGCGGCGAAGCCCTTGTCGCCGTCGGCCTCCCCCCCGTGCCCCTTCTTGGCCCCCGCCTTTTCGGCGGGGAGCTGGAGGGCGAGCCCGACCTTGAGGAAGCGACCGTCCGCCAGGTTCAACGTGATGGGGTCGAGCACCACGACCTGGCCGGGCTCGGGCTTCTCGTGGGCAGGCTCGGCCGGCGCAGCGGCGGCGGGCGCGGCGGGATCGCTTCCCTTGCCACCCATGAGGAAGCCGCCGCCGAGGAGGCCGACGGCAACCACGACGGCGGGGACGAGGTTGCCCCGGGGCGCCTTGGCGGTGGCGCCGGCACCCCCGGCGTCGGGCGCAGCCGCCTTGCGGGCCATCAGGCTGTCTCCTTTCGTTCCGTGCCGGCCACGGAGAGCACGACGATCTCCACCCGTCGGTTGCGCGCCCGATCGGCCTCGGCGTTCTCGCCGGCGAGCGGACGCTGGTCGGCGTAGCCCGCCGCCGAGAGGCGCACGGCGGGCAGCCGGTGGGCGGCGACCAGGTAGCGGAGCACCGAGGTGGCCCGCTCGGCGGACAGCTCCCAGTTCGAGGGGTAACGCCCACCCGACATCGGGAGGTTGTCGGTGTGGCCTTCGACGGCGACAGGGTTGGGCAGCTTGGTGAGGACGGGGGCGAGCCCGTCGAGCACGGAGCGGCCCTCCGGGCGCAGCGCGGCAGACCCGAGGTCGAACAGGACGCGATCGGTCACCACGGTGACGACCAACCCCCGCGCCTCGAGGCGGAACCGCACCGAGTCGGCCAGTCCCACGGAAGCCAGGTGGGCGGCGATCTCCTCGCGCGCCGCCTGCAGCGCCGCCTGCTCGCGCTCGACGGCCGCCTGGTGGGCCTGCTTCTCCGCCAGGGCGGCGCGGGCCAGCTGCTCGACGCCCAACGACGGGTTGGCCCCGTTGTCCAGCACGCCCGTGCCGCCGTCCAGCGCACCCTGCTCTTCCTGCCCGAACCCTGCCGAGAGGCTGTTCTTCAGCTGCTCGAACTTCTTCAGGTCGGTCTGGCCGATCGAGAACAGCACGATGAACAGCACCATGAGCAGGGTGATCATGTCGGCGTAGGTGATGAGCCAGCGCTCGTGGTTCTCGTGCTCCTCGTGCGCCTCGTGGCGCCTGCGCCGGGCCGCCACCGTGCTACGCCGCCTGCTGCTCGGCCGCCGCCCGCTCCTTGGCGGAGAGGAACGAGAGCAGCTTCTGGTGGACGATCCGAGGGTTCCCCCCGCCTTGGATGGACATCACGCCCTCGAGGATCAGCTCCATGTGGTGGGCCTCGATCTCGCCGAGGCGCTTGATGCGGTTGGCGAGCGGCAACCAGAACAGGTTGGCGCTGAGGACGCCCCACAGCGTGGCGACGAAGGCGCCGGCGATGAGGTGTCCGAGCTTCTCTGGTTCGGAGAGGTTCTCGAGGACGTGGATGAGCCCGAGCACGGTGCCGATGATCCCGAGGGTGGGCGCGAAACCGCCCATGTCGGCGAACGGCTTGGCGGCTGCCTTGTCCGAGGCCTTCTTGGCGGCGATCTCGGTCTCGAGGATCTCGCGGAGGTCCTCGGGGTCGGTCCCGTCGACGGCCAGCTCCAGGCCCTTCCTGAGGAAGGGGTCGTCGACGTCCTTGGCCGCCTCCTCCAGGGCGAGGAGGCCGTCGCGCCGGGCCTTGTCGGCGAACTCGACCAGGCGGGCGATGGTCTCGTCGGGCGGGTGGGCCCGCCCGGTGAGGGCGCGCGCCGCCGCCCCGAACGCGCTGGTGAAGTCCTTCAGCAGCCCGCACGCCAGCCCCACGCCGAACGTGCCGCCGAACACGATGATCATGGCCGGCGGCAGGAGGATGCTGGCCGGGTTGCCCCCCTCCATGATCATGGACACGAAGACCGAAAGGAGGGCGAGCGCGATCCCGATGAGGATGGCGGGGTCCACGGCTCAGCCCTTCGTCGTCGGGTCGGGGAGGACGTGCAGCGTGGGCGTGACCGGCCTCAACTCGAACTGGTTCGACAGGGCGACGATGGACGCCCGGAACTCCCGCACCCGGTCGATGACCTCATCCACCGACTCCGCCACCACGTACTTGGTGCCGTCGACGAGGGTGAGGACGGTGTCCGGGGTGATGTCGGCGCGCTCGACCAGGTCGGGGTTCAGGGCGAAGGGCGGCCCGTTGAGGCGGTGGAGGATGATCATCGGTGGCGACCTCCTTCCGGTCTCCTCGGGCGGTCTCGCCCCTCATCGGCAGGCCGGCCGGCGACCTGCGCGAACGCCGGCGTTCCCGCCCGGGCGCGCCGACGGGGGGCCCGAAGGCCCCCCGTCGCCGGCGGGTCGCACGCAACTGTCAGCGCTTGAGGTTCACCAGGTCCTGGAGCAGCTCGTCCGAGGCGGTGATCACGCGGGAGTTCGCCTGGAAGCCCCGCTGGGCGACGATGAGGTTCGTGAACTCCTGGGCCAGGTCCACGTTGGACATCTCCAGCGTCCCACCGGCGAGCATCCCCCGGCCGTTGCCGCCCGCCGCGCCGATCTGCTGCACCCCGGAGTTGACGGTGGGCCGGAACATGGAATCGCCCACCTTTTCCAGGCCGTTCGGGTTGTTGAAGTTGGCCAGCGCGATCTGGGCCAGCGGCTGGTTGCGGCCGTTCGAGAACACGCCGGTGACGACGCCGTCGGGTGAGATCGAGAAGGACTGGAGCGACCCGGCGGGCGACCCGTTCTGCGACAGGGCGGCGACGGTGTTGAGCTGGGCGAACTGCGTGAGGGGCTGCCCGGCCGCCCCCAGCCGCGCCGTGAGGGTGCTCCCGTCGGGCATGGTGAGGGTGGTGGTGCCGGGGCTGGTCAAGGTGCCGGCGGCGTCGAAGGTGAGCGTCGCCGTGCCGACGGTCGCCCCGTTCGACGTGGCCGTGACCGACCACTGACCGGCGCCGGTCTTCTGGCAGACGAAGGCCACCGGCACGGCGCTGCCCTGGGCGTCGAAGGCGGTGATGGACGAGACGATCTCGGTGCCGACGGCGGCGTCGGAGGGGAGGTTGCCGCCGAGCTCGACGATCGTGGTCCGTGCTGGATCGAGCACCTGGCCGACGGGCATCACGATGTCGGCCACCGGGCCGTTGGTGTTAACCACGCCGGTGGCATCGGCCGGCCATCCCTGGACGACGGCGCCCGAGGGGGTGACCAGGCGCCCGGTGGCGTCGAACGAGAAGGCTCCGGCCCGGGTGTAGAAGGCCTCGGCCGCCGTGCGCACGACGAAGAAGCCGTCCCCCTGGATGGACAGGTCGGTGGCCCGCCCGGTGTTCTGGAGCCCGCCCTGGGTGAACGACGTGCTGACGCCGGCGAGGCGCATCCCGAGGCCGACCTGGGCGGGGTTGGTCCCACCAGCCCCCTCGGGCAGCCCGGCGCCCTGGAGCACCTGGCTGAGCAGGTCCTGGAAGACCACCTGGGCGGTCTTGTAGCCCGCGGTGTTGACGTTGGCGATGTTGTTGCCGACCACGTCCATCATCGTCTGGTGGCCGCGTAGGCCCGAGACGCCGGAGTACATGGAGCGAAGCATCTTCTTGGTTCCTTTCGTGCTGCGGTGGTTGGGCGAAGAGGTGGTGGCGGTCGTCGTTGGGTCAGGACGCCGGCGTGGTCCCGACCTGGCGTACGGCACCGAGAGGCACGTCGTCGGCACCCACCTGCAGGATGGGGCCGTCGGCCGCCAGGCGGACGGCCGAGACGACGCCGGCGGCCTCGCCGCCGTCGCCGCGCAGGTAGGTCACCCGACGGCCGATGAGGCTGCTCGCGCTCAGCGCCCGCTGGCTAGCCAGCAGCTCCCCCGTCTGGCGCCCGAGCTCCTCGAGCTTCTCGACCATGGTGAACTGCGCCGTCTGGGCCATGAACTCGCTGCCGTCCGCCGGGTTGAGCGGGTCCTGGTACTTGAGCTGGGCGACGAGGAGCTTGAGGAAGGCGTCCTTGCCCAGCGCGTTCGCCTCGCGAGGGCGAGCACCGGCCAGGGGGGGCGCGGCGAGGCTCGGGTCGATCGTGGTCATGGATGCGTCCTCCTAGAGGCGGATGTCGAGGCCGGCGGGGCCGGAGCCAGAAGCGGGGGATGTGGCCCGGGGCGGCGGGGCGGGACCGAGGGCGGGCTCGGCGAGGTCGGGGCGGCCGTGGCGGCGAGTAGGAGGCTGTTCGCCCGTGCCCACGTCCAGCGAGCCGGCGCGGAAGCCTCCGGCTTCGAGCTCGGCCCGAAGGTCGGGCAGCGACGTGCGAAGGATGTCGGCGGTGCCGGACGACTCGGCGGTGAGGTGGAGGCTGACCTCCCCGGCCCGCACCTGCACCACCATGCGCACCTCGCCGAGCTCGTCCGGGCGGAGGCGGAGGGTCAGGTGGTGCGTGCCGTCGGGCGCCTCACGGAAGGGTGCCACGACCTGTACGAGCTGGGCGGGCACGGCGGCGGGCCCGGCGGTGGGCGCGACCGGCGCCGAGGGACCGGTCCCGGCG
>JALYMX010000361.1 GCA_030773495.1 Actinomycetota bacterium
TGTCGGGCGGGGTGACCACCTCGTACGCCTACAACGGCGCCAACCAGCTGTGCGCCACCTCGACGTCGGGGACGGCCAGCTGCTCGTCGCCGAACCACACCTACGACGCCAACGGCAACCAGACGTCGGCGCCGGGGCTGTTCATGGCCTACAACGCCTTGAACCAGCTGTGCGCAACCTCGACCTCGGGGACCCCCAGCTGCTCGACGCCGGCCTACACCTACGCCGACGTCGACCAGACCGAGCGGGTGAGCGCGGCGGGGACGAACTTCGCCTCCGACATCCTCGGCCTGTCGGCCACCTCGGCCAGCACCTACTACACGAGAGACGACGCCGGCAGCCTCGTCGGCCAGCGCGTCAGCGGTGCCAACCAGTACTTCCTCCTCGACGGGCTCGGCTCGGTGGTGAAGCTCATCGACAGCACCGGCGCCGTCGTGCGCAGCTACGGCTACGACGCATGGGGCAAGACCACCGTGGGAGCCGGGACCGCCGATACCGCTCGTCGCTTCGCCGGGGGGTACTCCGACACCACCGGGCTGGACAAGTTCGGGACGAGGTACTACGACTCCAGGCCCGGTCGGTGGACCCAGCAGGACCCGCTGCCCGTGTCGATTACCGATGCCCGCCAGCTGAACCGCTACCTCTACGCTGGCAACGATCCCATCAATTACGTGGATCCCGACGGGAGGCGCATAAGCCTCTTCCGGGCTGTCCATGCTTTTGCAAGCGGCCTCGTTCTGGGCGCTGGCATGGCAGGCACTGCTATCGGCTTTGCGACGTGTGGCCCGACTTTTGGTGCTGGATGCGCAGTGGCCGGCGTCGGTGCGCTTGGCGTTTCTTTGGGTGTTGAATCGCTCGGAACTGATGTCCGCATCCTGCAACGACAAGCGGCAAGGAGCTAACTCTGGCACTAAACCCGCGGGTTTAGGCCGGAGGTACATCCGCAGAGGGAGGAGACGATCAAGAGCTTTTCAAGCCGATGGGCGCTTTCAGTCGTTTCTATTCTCATTGGCGCCGCTACTGGCGTTGTGCTCTATCGGGTATGGCGAAGTGACCTCGTGATATTTGTCGTCGGATTGCTCGTGATCGCAGTCCTGCTATATGCCGGTAGGAGTCGAGGTAGCAAGTAGCCCGTCATTGTCAGGCCAGTGAGCAAAAGCGAAATCTGGAAGACCTCCATCGCTATCGAAGTGTTGACCGTGTGTCTTTCTGGCCGATATAGGCGTTATTATAATGAGCCGTCTGGTTGCAGGTTGGCGTGCCTCCCCAGCATATTTAAATAACGCTGGCCCCACTGCTGCGAACCTCCTTACCGGTCAGGCGGCTCAAGACGTAAGTGTTCAGGTCGGCTGAGGCGGCATCCACGGGTCGCTGTCGAACAGACGGGTGAGGGCGTCGATGGCGGGGACGCCGTGCTTGCGGGTGGTGGACAGGTAGCTGCGTAGGTGGGCGAAGCGCTCGGCGCCCGCCTTGCTGCGAAAGCACCCCGAGATCTTGCGGTGCAGCTTGGTGGGCCGGAGGTCGCGCTCGGCCTGGTTGTTGGTGAAGGCGACGTCGAGGTCGTACATGTAGCGCGGGATCGCCTGGCGGTGGGTGGCGAAGGCGGTGACGAGATTGAACGACCGCCGCTCGCCGTAGTCGCGCTTGCGCCCCGAGGCGGGCGCGGGGTTGGCGGCGAGCCCCTGGGCCACCAGGGCGTCGTAGCGGGCGGCGAAGGCCCGTTGGTGGGATGGCCCGAGTTGTCGCAGGCCGCGTCGGCGGGCGTCGTCGCAGGCGGCGTTGATCTCCACGAGCAGGGCGGCGAGCCCGGCCGCCCATGCGCTCTGGGTGACGACGACGGCGACGTCGGCGAGGTCGCGCAGCAGATGAGCGGCGCACAGGCCGTGTTTGGCCTTGAGCTTCCAGTACATGGCCAAGCGGTCGTGCACGATCACCCCCCGGTAGCCGCCCAGCACGCCGGCCTCGTCGATGGCGTCGCCTCCCCTGGTCGTCGAGGCATGGATCAGGGTGAACCCGCTGGTGGACACCACGTGCATCCAGCAGTTGCGGGTGCCGATGCGGTCGGTGGTCTCATCGGCGTGCAGCACCGGCAGGGTGCGCAAGAAGGCGACGAGGGCGGCGATGAAGCCGCGCAGGCGACGGGACGCCTCGGTGTAGATGGAGTCGATGGCGCCGGTGGAGATGGACAGGCCGAACAGGTCGGCCACCGTCTCGGCCACCCGCCGCGTGGGGATGTGCTGGCGGGCGAGCAGGTAGGCCACCACGGCGCGGGCCCGGGGCCCGTAGCTGATCGGGGCCCGCACGCCGGCGGGGAAGGCGCCGGTGCTGTCGTGACCGCACCGGCAGCGGCAGGTGTGGGCCCGGTGCTCGGTCACCACCGGCGCCACCTCGGGCAGGTCGATCACCTGGCGGGCGGCGAAGCCAGTGCTGGCGGCGTCGGCCAGGGAGGCGCCGCAGTCCCCGCACCGATCGGGCCGGTGGTCGACCACCTCGTCGGGATGAGCGGACATCTCAAGGCCCGACCCCTTGGCGCCCCGCTGCTTGCCCTTGGTGCGCTTGGCCCCGTCGCCTTGCGCTTGGCCCGCTCGTCGGCCTGGCGTTGGCGCTCGGCGGCGGGGTCACGCGACGGCGGCCTTCCCGAGTTCCCCGGGTCTGGCCCAGCTGGCGCTCCAGCTCGGCGACGCGCACCTCGAGCCGCTCGTTGAGCTCACGCAGTGCCTTGATCGTCTCCGCCTGGGCCGCCACCAGCGACTCCAGCTCGGCGACCCGGGCCTCGTAGGCCTCGATCCGAGCGGCGTCGTCCGGCACACACGTACTTTCGCGACCACCCCACCCGGCTCCTGCAAACGAGCCGAGATTTCTGCCGGGCCTCGGTCAGGCGGCCTCAGGCACGTGAACAGTTACCTCAAGACCGGTGACGTTTGGGACGCTCGCGAGGTTCTTGCTTGGGCTGAGAAGACTGGTCGGTACACGCCGCCCGAGGAGCATTGAGGGTCACGCGCCGGATTCTCGGTCGTGCGACAGGTCACAGCTCGATCCCGCCGGTGTCGCGGGCCATCGAGGGCAGGAGCTGGTGGCCGCTGGTCGAGCGCCCGGGACCCGCTCCCCCGCCGCCGAACGACCGCGGGGCCTGCGGCGCTACACCGCCGGCACCGTGATTTCGGAGACAGCCGGGTGCTCATTGGGGACCCGAGCCGATCTGGTCAACGATCGGCCTGAGGGCGAAAACGAACCCTGCCAACGCCGGCGAGGCGCCGTCACGGACCAGCGCGAACAAGGCAACAGCAACGAGAAACAGGCGGGCGGCGGTGGCGAGAGGTCTCATCAGGAATCCGCTCCAGGTGTCCCCTCAACGGGGCAACAGACGACCATGCGTAAGAGGATGCACCCCGTTACGCGCGTGGCAGTTGCTACGGCGGCTCGGGGCGCCGCCGGTCGTTCGTTCCCCGGTAGTTGTCGCTCACGCGACAAGACACCGGGCCCAGGGTCACAACTCGACCCCGCCGGCGTCCAGAGTCATCGGAGGAAGGAGATGACCGCCGGTCGGGGAGCGACCGGGGGGCCGCCGGCGCCGAACCCGCCGCCAGCGTCGAAGGAGCGCGGCCGCTGCCTCTCCTCACGCAGCCCCACGCGCTGGCACTCTCCCTCGAGCGCGGTCGCGGCGTACACCTGGCGTCGGTCGGCACGGCTCAGCTGGGGCACCGTCGGGCGGGCGACGTCGGGGCGTTCCGTCACCCACGCCGGCAGCGGTGCCAGCGCGCGCTGTGGCGGCCCAGGCGTAGCGCCCGCCCGAACGGTGGCCGGACGGGGCGGCGACCACGTAGCCCTCCTCGCCCCGCAGGTCGATCCCGGGGAGCTCCCGGCGGCCGAGCCGGCCGATGCTGTTGCCCACCGGCTTGTCCGGCGCCGCGGACAACAGGTGCCACCCGCCGCCGCCGGTGCGGGCGTAGAGCGTCCTCGCCAGCCCGAGCCCCGCCTCACGCAGGGCACGCAGGCTGTCGCTTCCCCCGGGGTGGGGGTCGACGTCGACGACGACGACACCCGAGCGGGTCGTCAGCGGTCCCAGCCCATGGCCGCCTCCACCTGCCGGGCGGCCGCCGTCACCGCCGGCGCGTAGCGTCGCCCCGGCGCCCGCGTAGTGCGCTCGACGGGGCCCGACACCGACACGGCGGCGACCACCGCACCGTCGCAGCGCACCGGCGCGCTCACCGACGCCACTCCCGCTTCACGCTCCTCCACGCTGTGCGCCCATCCCCGACGCAGCGTCTCCGGCTCGCCCCGCAGCACCTTGCCCGCCGAGCCCTGGTCGAGGGGGAGGAGGGCGCCGGCCGGGACGATGGTGCGCAGGCTGTGCGGCGACTCGAGCGACATCACGCACAGCCGGCCCCCGTTGCGGGGGACGTACAGCTGGGTGCTCTCGCCGGTGGCGTCGCGCAGGGACGCCAGGGCGGGGCGGGCGGCGTCCTCCAGGGACCGGCGCACCAGGCGGGGGCCGAGCGTGAACCGCCCCTCGCCGTCCCGGGCGACCAGGTCGTGGCCCTCCAGGGCGACGGCCAGGCGGTGGGCGGTGGCCCGGGGCAGGCCCGTGGCGGCCACCACGCCGGCCAGGGACAGCGGCCCCCGCTCGAGGGCGTCGAGGATGGCTATGGCCTTGTCGAGGACGCCGACGCCACCTACACTGCGTTCCACGAAGCAAGACTACCAGTCCACATAGTGGGACGGAAGTGGAGCACGCCGTGGGACGGTCGCTGAGCGAGAAGGTGTGGGACCGCCATGTGGTGCGGTCGGCTGAGGGCGAGCCCGACCTGCTCTACATCGACCTGCACCTCGTGCACGAGGTCACGTCGCCCCAGGCCTTCGACGGGCTGCGCATGGCCGGCCGGCGGGTCCGCCGTCCCGACCTCACGCTGGCCACCATGGACCACAACGTGCCGACGTCGAGCGCCGGCGAGGTGGTGGCCGATCCGGTGTCGCGCCGCCAGATGGAGGTCCTGGCCGCCAACTGCGCCGAGTTCGAGGTGCCCCTGTACCCGATGGGCCACCGCAACCAGGGCATCGTCCACGTCATCGGCCCCGAGCTCGGCCTCACCCAGCCGGGGATGACCATCGTGTGCGGGGACAGCCACACCTCCACCCACGGGGCCTTCGGCGCCCTGGCCTTCGGCATCGGCACGAGCGAGGTGGAGCACGTCCTCGCCACCCAGACGCTCCCCCAGCGCCGGCCGGGCACCATGGCCGTGTCCGTGGAGGGCGAGCTGCCGGCGGGCGTCACCGCCAAGGACGTCGTGCTCGCCGTCATCGGCCGCATCGGCACCGGCGGGGGCGCCGGGTCGGTGATCGAGTACCGCGGCTCGGCCGTGCGCTCGCTGTCCATGGAGGGCCGCATGACGGTGTGCAACATGAGCATCGAGGGCGGGGCGCGCGCCGGCCTGGTGGCGCCCGACGACACGACCTTCGCCTACCTCGAGGGGCGCCCCCATGCGCCGCGGGGGGCGGCGTGGGAGCGGGCCCTCGACGAGTGGCGGTCGCTGGCCACCGACGACGACGCCGTGTTCGACAAGGCCGTCGACATCGACGCCGCCACGCTCGTCCCCCACGTGTCGTGGGGCACCAATCCCTCCCAGGTCGCTCCCATCGACGGCGCCGTCCCCGACCCCGACGCCCTCCTCGACCCCCCCGAGCGGGAGGCCGCTCGTCGCGCCGTCGCCTACCAGGGCCTGGCGCCGGGGACGCCCCTGCGCGACATCGCCGTCGACACCGTGTTCATCGGGTCGTGCACCAACGCCCGCATCGAGGACCTGCGGGCGGCGGCCGAGGTGCTGGCCGGCCGGCGGGCCCGCCCGGGGCTGCGGGCCCTGGTGGTCCCGGGCTCGGCCGCCGTGAAGGCCCAGGCGGAGGCCGAGGGCCTGCACCTGGTGTTCGAGAGCGCCGGGTTCGAGTGGCGCCAGGCGGGTTGCTCCATGTGCCTGGCCATGAACCCCGACAAGCTGGCGCCCGGCGAGCGCTGCGCCTCCACGTCCAACCGCAACTTCGAGGGGCGCCAGGGACCGGGCGGGCGCACCCATCTCGTCTCGCCCGCCGTGGCCGCCGCCACCGCCGTCGCCGGCCGCTTCGCCACCCCCCAGGAGCTGAGCTGACATGGAACCCGTGCGCACCGTCACCGGCACCGCCGTCCCCCTCGACCGGTCCGACGTCGACACCGACCAGATCATCCCCGCCCAGTGGCTGAAGCGGGTGGAGCGCACGGGCTTCGGCGCCGGGCTGTTCGCCGCCTGGCGGGAGGACCCGGCGTTCGTGCTCAACCGACCGGAGCACCAACGCGCCGTCGTCCTCGTGGCTGGGCCCAACTTCGGCACGGGGTCGTCGCGGGAGCACGCCGTGTGGGCGCTGCTCGACCACGGCTTCCGGGCCGTGGTGTCGGCGCGCTTCGCCGACATCTTCCGCACCAACTGCACCAAGGCCGGCCTCGTGCCCGCCGAGGTCGATGCCGAGTCGGCCGCCGCCCTGCTGGCCGCCGTGGCCGCCGACCCGGCCCTGGAGGTGACGGTCGACGTGGAGGCCCGCCTGGTGCGGGCGCCGGCCGCCGGCATCGAGGCCCCGTTCCCCCTCGACGACTTCACGCGGTGGCGGCTGCTGGAGGGCCTGGACGACATCGGCCTCAGCCTGCGCCACGAGGCCGCCATCGACGCCTTCGAGCGCCGACGGCCCGAGTGGCTGCCGACGACGCAGCCGGCCTCAGGGGCAGCCGGCGCCTAGCTAGGGGCGGGCTCACCCGAGCGCCGCGCGCAGCAGCGGCTGCAGCTGCTCGACCCGCACGATGGTGACGCCCACGAGGACGGCCACCACCCCGGCCACGGCGGCGATCTGGGCGGCCACCTCGCCCCCGCCCCGCAGCCGGGCCGCCTGCTGGTAGCCCAGCGCCACCACGGCGCCGGTGACGAGGCCGCCGGCGTGGGCGGCGTTGTCGATGCCCGGGACGGCCAGCCCGATGAACAGGTTCAACACGATGAGCCCGGCCACCTGGCTGGTGTCGAGGCCGCGGGCGCGGGCCAGCACGTAGAAGGCGCCGAACACCCCGAACACTGCGCCCGAGGCCCCGACGCCGAAGGTCTCGGGGGCGCCGAAGAAGTGTGAGCAGGCCGACCCGCCGGCGGCCGCCACCAGGTACAGGGCGAGGAAGCGGGCAGGGCCGAGGGCCGCCTCGACCTGCGTCCCGAACACGAACAGCCCGAGCATGTTGAACCCCAGGTGGAGCAGGCCGGCGTGCAGGAAGGCGGCCGTCACCATCCGGTACCACTCCCCGGCGGCGACCAGCAGGGCGTTGTCGGCGAAGCGCCGGGTGATCGAGGGGTCGGCCAGTCCGGCCAGGAAGACGGCGACGTTCACGGCGATCAGGGCGGTGACGACGACGGCGGTCGCGGCCCGCCGCCCGCCACCGGCGAAGGCGACCCGCCGCACGCGGCGCATGTCGGCGCTGCCCTCGTGGACGCAGGTCGGGCAGTGGTGCCCCACCGGTGCCTCGATCATGCAGTCGGGACAGATGGGCCGCGAGCACCGCGTGCAGCTGGTGCCGGTGAGGCGCGCGGCGTGGCGGTAGCAGGGCTGGGCGGCCATGACCCGATGCTGCCACCCCCACCCCGGCGGGAGGGCGCACCCCTGTCGGGTCAGCGCGCCGGGGGCTCCCAACCCAGCAGCTCGCGGTACAGCTCCCACAGCGCCTGGTACGAGGTGGCCAGCTCGGAGCGGGCGGCGTCCATGGCCTCGGCCGGCACGGGCGCCGGCTCCCACCTTCCCCGCATGCGGCGAGGGGCGGTGAAGGCCTCCAGGTCCTGCGAGGCCTTGCGCAGGCGGTGGTGGGCGCGGCGCAGGCGCTCGGCGTCCTCCTCGGCGAGCTCCTCGGGTGGGCGGTCCTCGGGGGTGGGCACCGGTCCAGTCTGGACGGCTTGCGCCGCCGCGGCCAGCACCCGCCACGGCTGCCGGTTTGCCACCCCGCCGCACCGGCGCGCTACGGTGAGCGCCGACAACAGCACAGCGCGTGCCTGGTGGTGACCCGCCAGGCGCCCCTCGTCGCCGGCAGTCGTGCGACGAGGCCCCCCAGTGCCCCGTCGACCCTGCGCCCTGCACTGGCGCGCGTGCCGGCGGGCTCGACAAGGAAAGGACACGCGTGCCCACTCGAAACCTCCATTCCCGCACGCCCCCGCGCCGGCGCCGCCTGGCCCGAGCGGCGGCGGTCGCC
>JALYMX010000362.1 GCA_030773495.1 Actinomycetota bacterium
GGTCCCAGCCTGGCGCCGAGGCGCCCACGGGACTGGCTGCCGCCGAGCACGCCGAGGGCGAGCCACCGCCGGTCCGCCCGGCCAAGGTCGTGGTTCGCGTCGACTTCGACGCCTTGCTGCGGGGCTGGCCCATCGACGACGAGGTCTGCGAGATCGCCGGCGTGGGGCCGGTGGCCGTGTCGGCGGTGCGGGCCATGATCGACTCGGGCGACGTGTTCCTGGCCGCCGTGGTCACCAGGGGCGTCGACGTGGTGAGCGTGGCCCACCTGGGCCGCCGCCCCAATGCGCACCAGCGCAGCGCCCTCGACTGGCTGAGCCCCACCTGCACCAGAGAGGGGTGCAACGCGGCCGTGCGACTGGAGGCCGACCACCGCGAGGACTGGGCCAGCACCAAGTTCACCCTGCTCTCCCTGCTCGACGGGCTGTGTGGTCACGACCACGACCTCAAGACCTACAAGGGCTGGGCCCTGGTGGCCGGCACCGGGAAGCGCCCGATGGTGCCCCCCGACCACCCCCGCCACCCCCGCAACGCCCACCACGGGCCGGCGCCGTGACGAGCGGTGGTCGCGGGGGCGGGGGGGCGAGCTCTCATCCCGCGGGCACAGTGACCGCGCCGTCGTACTCCCGTCCGCCCCGTGGCAGTGCAGCGCGGGCTCGGGCGCCCCCGGGCGCCGCCGACCACCTGGCCCCGCGGTCCTGCAGAACGCCGGCCTGGGCGTGGAGGTGGCCGAGGTACCCGAACGACGAAGAAGGGCGGGGTGCCCCGTCGCCGAAAGGGGAGGACGGCGCGCTCCTGACGCCGGCGTCAGCCGGCCAGCAGCAGCCCCGAGGGTGTGGCCGTCGCCCCGCAGTCCACGGCGAGAGCGGCCACGAGCGCTTCGCGCACCAGCGCCTCGGCCTCGCTGTCGAGGTCGAGAAGTGCCGCGGCGGCGACTTCTTCGGCGACGCGCCCGGCGTCACGCAAGGCGACGACCGCTCGGGCGAGGTCCGCCCGGACCATGGGACTGTCCACGCGGGCCAGCGCGGCCGGGAGCGCGGCGTCGATCTCATCGTCGTCCTGGTAGGCGATGGCCGACCGCAACCGCTCCAGCTCCGGGGACAGGATCCGGGGCAGCGGCAGCTGCAGGCTCAGGTTCCGCCTCGGGAGCTGTACCACCGCCTCGTACAGCTCGACGAGATCGTCCACGTCGCCGATCGCCCTTCGCAGGGCCGGAGCCGAAGCCCGCTGCTGCTCCGTCACGAACGCCCTGGCCAGGTCGGCCTCCGACGGCCCCCGACGCACCCCGCAGCAACGCTTGACCTTCGCTCCGCTCCCGCAAGGACAGCGGTCGTTGCGCCCCACACCGGCCATGAAGCCTCCCCTCCTCAGGTCTCCATGGCCATCGTCGCATGGGCGCCCAGCTGGGTGGTGGACCACCGATGGGCGGCCATTGTCCCCTTCCACCCAGCTCGGCGCCGGGACCGGGAGCCGTCACCGCGCCGCGTTGAGCGACACGAGAAGGTCCCGGTACCGGGCGCCGAGGCGGCGCCGGTCGAAGTGCTGCTCGACGAACGCTCGTCCCCGGCGTCCCATCTCGGCCCGGCGGGCGGGGTCGGCGGCGAGCTCCCGGATGGCGGTGGCCAGGCCCACGGGATCCTCCGGCTCCACCACCACGGCGCCGGCCTGCTCGAGGATGCCGGCCGCCTCACCGCGGACGGCGCCGACCACCGCCTTCCCGGCCGCCAGGTACTCGAACATCTTCGACGGGATGAAGGTGGCGAACAGCGGCACGTCGCGCAGCGGGACCAGGCAGATGTCGGCGGCGGCCAGCAGGTCGGGCACCTCATCGCGGGGCACCCCGGGCAGCATGGTGACGTTGGCCACCCCGACCCCGGCCACGTGCTCGGCCAGCCGGCGCTTGGCCGCTCCCTCGCCCACGAAGGCCACGTGGACCGCCTCGCCGGCCAGCTTGGCGGCGGCGTCAGCGACGGCGGTGAGCCCGTGGGAGAGGCCGTGGGCGCCCACGTAGAGCGCGAGGACATCGCCCGGGCCGGCGCCGAGGCGGGACCGCACCGCCGAGTGGTCGCCGGTCCTCGGCTGGAAGCGGTCGAGGTCGACGGCGTTGGGAATGGTGTGAACCTTTGCCGCCGGCACCCCGCGGGCAACGAGGTTGGCCCGAAACCCCTCGGTAACCACCACGACGGCGTCGGCGGCGCGGTAGGCGGCCAGCTCCATGGCTTCGAGGCCACGGATGAGCAGGCGGTTCCGCAGCACGCCGAGCTCGACGAAGATGGCGGGCCACAGGTCGCGGACCTCCACCACGAAGCGGGCTCGGCGCGTTCGGGCCAGCACCCACGCCGAGAGGATGGCGAAGAACGTGGGCGAGGAGACGACCACCACGTCGGCCGCCCCCGCCCGCCGACCGCCCAGCACCACGCTCGTGAGCATGAACGACAGGTGGCCGAGCGTCTTCTTCACCACCCCTTCGTTCGGCGTGGCGTACAGCCACGTCCGCACCACCCGGTAGCCCTCCACCCGTTCCTCGACCCGCCACCGCCCGCGGTAGGCGGCGGGCACCACGCCGGTCGGGTGGTTCGGCATCCCGGTGAGCACCGTGACCTCTTCGCCGGCATCCGCCCACAGCCGGGCCAGCTCGCTCAGACGGGCCTGGGGGGCGCCGATCTCCGGGGGGAAGTAGTGGGTCACGAGCAGGATCCGCATCAGGACGCACCGGCGGCGGCGGCCGACCGGCGCCTGGCCAGCCGTGCCGGCGCCGCGAGGTAGGCGGCGAGCACGCCAGCGAGGGCGGCGTCGGCGGCGAGCCGCACGGGGAGGCCGGCGGTGAGGCTCACCGCGCCGAGGGCGGCGCAGGCCGCCATGACCGCTCCCACGACCAGCGTCGTGCGGGTGTGCGACCACCCGAGGCGGACCAGCCGCTGGTAGGCGTGGTCGCAGTGCGCCAGGTACCACCGTTCGCCTCGCGCCACCCTGCGCACGATGGTGGCCGCGGTATCGGTCAGGTAGGGCGCCAACGGGGCGACCACCGCCTCCGGTGGGATGCCGGCCCGGAGTCCGACGACCACGAGGGCGGCCAGCCACCCCCCGAGGAAGTAGCTGCCCACGTCGCCCAGGAACATGCGCGCCCGGGGGGCGTTGAACGGGGCGAAGCCGGCGGCGGCCCCGGCGACGACCAGGCCGCCGACGGCGAGCGGGGCCACCTCCTCCACCCGCCCCACGCCGTACCACGCCACGCCGGCCACGACGCACTGGGCGGCGGAGACGCCGTTGATCCCGTCCATGAAGTTGAAGGCGTTCACGTAGGCGACCAGCCACACGAGCGCCCCGAACGTGAATGCAAGGACCCAAACGGGGTGCCCGTGCAGGCCGTGGAGCAACCAGGGCAGGGCGGCGGCGCCCACCACCAGCTGGAGTCCGAGGCGGGGCAGTGGCGGCACCCCTCGCACGTCCTCGGCCAACCCGAGCACCCCGAAGGCGACGGCGGCGACGACGAGCCCCGTCTCGGCGGGGCCGGCGACGACATCGGAGGCGGCCAGCCCGGCGAGGGCGCCGACGGCGGGGGCGACGCCGCCTCCTCGCGGCGTCGGCCGTTCGTGCGACGAGCGGTGGGACGGGAGGTCGAGCAGGTGGAGCCGGTGCAGGCCGGCGAGGACGAGCGGGGCGAGGAGCAGGGTGACGCCGAGGGCGAGAAGGGCAGCACCCCACATGGGCGGAGCAGCTTAGGAACGGCGGCGCCGCTGCGCGCTCGTCCCCGCTCGACGCCAGTTAGCGTCCCGAGCGGTGCGAGTGGTGTGCGTGGCCGGGGCTCGGCCCAACTTCATGAAGGTGAAGCCGGTCATGGACGCGCTGGAGGCACGTGGCGCCGACGTCGTGCTCGTGCACACCGGCCAGCACTACGACGAGGCGATGAGCGACGTGTTCCTCTCGGAGCTCGGCATCCGACCGCCCGACCACAGCCTCGGCGTCGGGTCGGGCACGCACGCCGAGCAGACCGGTCGGGTGATGGCGGCATTCGAGCCGCTGCTGGCCGAGGTCGCGCCCGACGCCGTCGTGGTGGTGGGCGACGTCAACTCCACCCTCGCCTGCGCCTTGGTGGCGGCCAAGGCGGGGCCGCTCGTGGCCCACGTGGAGGCGGGGCTGCGCAGCCGGGACTGGACCATGCCCGAGGAGGTCAACCGGGTGGTGGCCGACCGGGTGAGCGACTTCCTGTTCGCACCGTCGGAGGACGCCGTGGACAACCTGCGGGCCGAGGGGTACCGCGACGACCAGGTCCACCTGGTGGGCAACGTGATGGTCGACACCCTGCTGGCCAACCTCGAGCGGGCTCGCCGGCGGCCGGTCGTGGCCGAGCTGGAGCTGGCGCCGGGCGAGTACGGGTTGGTGACCCTGCACCGGCCGAGCAACGTGGACGACGCCCGGACGCTGGCCCGACTCCTCGGCGCTCTTGGCGAGCTGGGCCGACGCTGCCCCCTCGTGTTGCCCGCCCATCCCCGCACCCGGGCGCGGCTGGCGGATCACTCGGTGCCCGCCGGGTTGCGGGTGATCGACCCGGTCGGCTACCTCGACTCCATCGCCCTGCAGGCAGGGGCACGCGTGGTGCTCACCGACTCCGGCGGCGTGCAGGAGGAGACGACGGTGCTCGGCGTGCCCTGCCTCACGCTCCGGGAGACGACGGAGCGGCCGGTGACGCTCACCCACGGGACGAACACCGTGGTAGGGCTGGACCCGGAGCGGATCGTGGCCGAGGCGCACCGGGTGCTCGCCGAGGGCGTGGCGGCGCGGTGCCCGCCGCTGTGGGACGGGCGGGCCGGCGAGCGGATCGCCGACGTGCTGGTCGCCGGCGGCGACGCCGTGCCCCGCCCCCGGCCGACGGCAGCACGTTGCATACCGAACACTCGTTCGGTACTGTAGGACCGCTTCGAGGGCGCGGCGCCGGCGCTCTCCTCCCGTTGCCACGAACGTGCGGAGAGGCGAAGATGGAAGTCAGTGAGCAGAGCCGGCACGAGCTGCATCAGAAGCTGGAGGAGGTCCTCGGGCGGGAGGCGGCGGGCACGTTGATGGCGCACCTGCCGTCTGGTGGCTCCGACCGCGTCGCCACCAAGGCCGACCTCGAATTGCTGGAGCTGCGGTTGGGTGGCCGGCTCGACCTGTTCGAAGGCAGGGTCGGGCGCCAGCTGGGCGAGGTGTACAAGGAATTGTCCGCCCACACCCGCACCGTCGTCTACGCCAACCTGGCCGCCGTCATGACCACCGGGTTCCTGGCCTTCGCCGCCGCCCGGCTCTGACCCCTCAGCGGGCCGCCGCGTCGTCGTCCGCCCGGCGTGGCGACCGCAGCTCCACCATGGAGACAGCGCCGTCGCCCTCGGCCCGTACCTCGGCCATCGACGCCGCCGTCCCCGCCTCGTCGCACAGCCGGCGCAGGGTGGCGACCAGGCACTCGGGGGGCGCGGTGGGGTCGACCGAGCGCACGGCGTCGGCGGAGATCGCCGGCACCGGCACGTGGGTGATGAGGGGGTGTGCCGGCCGCCGGTCGACCTCGTGGCAGCCGAGCAGGGTCTCGTGCAGCTTCTCCCCTGCGCGCAGGCCGGTGTAGACGATCTTCACCGGCCGCGGGGCTTGGCCGGCCAGCCGGCGGGCCACGTCGTCGATGCACACCGGCTCGCCCATGTCGAGCACCAGCGCCTCGCCGTCACCGCCGATGGCGCCGGCCTGGATCACGAGCTGCACGGCCTCGCTCACGGTCATGAAGTAGCGGGTGACCTCGGGGTCGGTGACGGTGATGGGGCCGCCGGCCGCCACCTGGGCGTGGAAGGTGTCGAGGACCGAGCCGCGGGAGCCCAACACGTTGCCGAAGCGCACGCTCAGGTACGTGCCCGGCGCCCGCCCCCCGTACCAGGCGGTGAGGCGCTCGGCGATGCGCTTGGAGTACCCCAGCACGCTCGACGGGTCGGCCGCCTTGTCCGTTGAGATGTTCACGAAGCGCTCCACGCCGGCGCCGGCTGCGGCGTCGAGCACGTGCAGCGTGCCCCACAGGTTCGACTTCACCGCCTCGGCCGGGTGCTGCTCGAGCAGGGGCAGGTGCTTGAGGGCGGCGGCGTGGAACACGACCTCGGGCCGGCGCTGCGAGAACACCTCCCGCAGGGCCGGCGCGTCGCGGATGTCGCACAGCACGAGACCGGGCGAGTCGAGCAGGGCCCGACCCTCGATGGACAGCTCCACGGCGTGCAGCGCCGACTCGTCGCGGTCGAGCATCACCAACTCGGCCGGCGCGAAGCGGTGGATCTGCCGGCACAGCTCGGATCCGATGGAGCCGCCGGCGCCGGTCACCAGGACCCGCCGGCCCGTGAGGTACCCGGCGATGGCCGCCAGGTCGGTCTCCACCTCGTGGCGCCCGAGGAGGTCGGCCACCGTGACGTCGCGCACGTCGGCCAGACCGACCCCGCTGCCGAACAGCTCGGCCACGGGCGGCAGGACCTTCACGTCCAGCCCGCAGCGCTGAGCCTCGTCGGTGACCTCGCTGATCAGCCGGGACCCCGCGCTCGGGATGGCCACCAGGATGGCGTCGGCTCGCAGGCGCTGGGCGGCGTCGGCCAGCTGCCGGCGGTCACCCACGACGCGGACGCCGCTGATGCGCAGGTTCCGCTTGGCCGGGTCGTCGTCCACGATGCCCACCGGCAGGTACGGGCTGGTGGGGTCGCGCAGCATCGCCGTGATCACCTGGGCGCCACCCTCGCCGGCCCCGAGGACCAACGTGCGCGCGGCTCCGTCGTCGGCGGGACGCCGCATGGTCTCCGCGGCCAGCCGCCAGGCGTAGCGGGCGCCGCCCATGAGCACGAGGGCGATGGCGCCGCCGCCGATGGTGGCGCTGAGCGGCACCATGCGCGGGTTCGACACCCACAGGTCGAGGGCGAACAGCAGCGCCGTCGTGATGGCTCCCGCCTTGGCCAGCGCCGCCACCTCGTCGAAGCTGGCGAAGCGCCAGCGCCCGAGGTAGAGCCCGACACCCAGGCCGGCGACGACCTGGGAGAGGGCGGCGAGGGGGATGATCATGGCCAGGCCCAGCAGGTCGACGCCGCGCAGCGACAGGTCGTAGCGCAGCAGCGTGGCCAAGGTGAGGCCGGCGGCCCACGCCCCGCTGTCGAACACGATCTGGGCGGCCAGGCGCCGGTGCGCGAACCGCCGGACCATGGCGATGCCGAGCCTGCGGAGAAGTCGTGCCATCGTCACCCATCTGCAGGAAGCGACGATTCTGACACGGCGTGCCGGCGTGCGCAGCGTGCGGCGGGTTGTGGCCATCCCGTCGCCGGGTAGGCACCAAAGGATAGATTCCGCGTGAAACCGGACAAGGAGGCGTTGATGGCCGAGGGTCACGAGCAGCAGCAGCAGTGGGAGCAGCACGACCACGAAGCCGTGGTGCACACGCACCGGCACTACCACGTGACCCACAACCACAACCGCATCGCCGGCGGGTTCGACCACCTGAGCTCGGAGCACGAGCACGAGCACGACCACGCGGCGATGACCCACGCGCACTACCCGCACGAGAACTTCGAGCACGAGCACCAGGGCGAGGCCCACGACCACGACCACGCCGAGCCGGTGAAGAGGACCAACGGCGCCACGGCGGCGCCGGCCAAGAAGGCGTCGGCCAAGAAGTCGGGCGCGGCCAAGGACGGCCCGGCCAAGAAGGCGGCCGCCGCCAAGAAGGGCGGGGAGGCAACCGCCCCCACGTAGTCCTCGCACCGGCCGTTCCCGACAGGGACGGCGACCCCTAAGATGGCCCGGTGGGGTGGTGTCACGAGTTCGGGGCCCAGGTGCGGGAGGGCTGCGACCACCCGATGCAAGCGGGCGTGGGGGCGTGTTCGTGCGCGGTGTGCGGTACGGCGTGCAACGGCCGCTTCGCCGGCTGCGACCTGGTGTGGGCGCGCGGGCCCCGCCCCGTAGTCCGGGTGCGACCCGCCGGAGCCCCGTCCGGAAACGGACGGGAGGCCACGGCGACGCCGGCGCCGCCCCCGACCGACGGGCCCGGCCACCCCGGCCATCCCGACGACCTCGCCCGCCTGCTCGCCGCCGTCGACGACCTGCGCCACGACGTGGCCGCCCTGGCCGCCACCTTCGCCTCCCGCAGCGAGGCGCTCGACCAGTCGTCCACCCGCCTGGTCGAGCTGGTCGAGGACCTGCCCCTGCGCATCGGCGCCGCCGTCCGCACCGCCCTGCAGGCCCACGCCGGCAACGGCGCCCCCGTACCTGGCG
>JALYMX010000363.1 GCA_030773495.1 Actinomycetota bacterium
CCCGTCGACCCGGCCCCGGCGCGCCGTCGGCGCAGTGCGCGGCGACGTTGCGGACGGGGGCGCGAGCGGGGGCACGAGCGACTGAGTGCCGCCGAGCCGCTCCACGAAGCGGGCGACGGGGGCGACGACGGGAGGGGAGGTCGACAGTGTCGGTCGCAGCGGCGGCAGCAAGACCCACGCCGCGACCTCGGGTCGCGGCGGCTCGTCGTGGGCGACGGCGACCTCGGCGGCCGCGGTCGCCGCCCGGTGTCTGTCTCGTCGGAACGGCCAGCGCACGGCTTTCCTTCGTCATTCCTCGTCGGGTCCCGCCATCTCGGCGTGGATGGTCGCTATCTCTTCGATGAAGCGTCGGCGGAGCGGGTGCTCCAGGTCGAGGATCGAATCCAACGACCAGTGCAGGTAGTAGGCGACGTACGCGACCTCCTTGAACAGCCGGGTAGCCGCGTACGTCAGGATTCCCCCTGGCCATCACCGGCGACGTCCACCGCGAACTCGTGCTTGCAGGCCGGGCACGTGATGGCAGCTTCGGTGTGGCCCTCGCCGTTGATGCGCCGGTACAGGTCCTGGAGGAAGGCCAGGTCGGAGGCGAACAGGTTCTCGACCACGTACGTGTCGACCTCGGGGAGGCTGCCCAGGCGCACCACCGTGCGGCTGAGCAGGAGCACCGTGAGGTACGACGGGTTCTCCCGGACGCGGAAGTCGGTCTGCGGGTAGATCTCATCCCTTGCCGTGGCCAGCCGCATCACGCCGTCGCGGTGCACCGCCCCCGAGTCGTCCACGAACCCCCGGGGGAGCACGAACGCGAACTCGGACTGCAGCTTGGGCGGGGCGTGGAGCCCGAGCGTGCTCACGGCGCCACCCGCTGGATGTTCTCGCAGACGATGGTCACCGACTCGGTCAGGACCTCGTTGGCGCCGGCCTTGAGGGCGCCCACCTCGAGCTTGGACGGCCACGCCCGCTCCAGGTAGTACTTCGCCGTCGGCTTCCCGGAGCTGTCGTACATGACGAGCGAGCAGCTCTTCCGGGCCGCCCCCATCTCGCCCTGCACCGCCGACTCGTGCCAGGCCCAGAGCTGCATCGAGTTCGTCTTGCCTCGCTTCAGCACGACCTTCGGGGGGATCGGGTTGCCCGCAATCTTCCGGATCACCACGCCCTGGTCGGAGGACTCGATCGAGTCGACGGTCGCGATCTCGGTCGTGATCCCCTGGAGCTCGGAGAACGTGGCGATCTCCACGCCGTCGATGCTGACCGTGAACCGTGAAGCGGTGATCGCTTCTTGTGCTGGCACCTGTGGCCCTCCTTATTCCTCGAGTCCGGCACCGCCGGAGAACTGTGAGATGCGGAACACGACGAACTCCGCCGGCTTCACCGGCGCAAGCCCGATCTCCACCGTGAGGATCCCGGCGTCGCGGTTCTCCGGCGGGTTGTTCTCCTCGTCGCACTTGACGAAGAAGGCTTCGGCCTGGGTGCGGCCGAAGAGGGCGCCGTCGCGCCACACCCGCCGCAGGAACATGGTGACGGTGCGCGTCACGGAGTCCCACAGCTTCGGGTCGTTGGGCTCGAACACCACCCAGTTCGTGCCCTGGAGGATCGACTCCTCGACGTAGTTGAACAGCCGGCGCACGTTCAGGTAGCGCCACTCGGGATCGCTCGAGAGCGTCCGGGCGCCCCACACGCGGAGCCCGGCGGCGGGCATCGTGCGCAGGCAGTTCACGGCCAGCGGGTTCAACTGGTCCTGCTCGCCCTTGGTGATCTGGAGCTCGGGGGCGATCGCCCCCCGGATCACCTCGTTGGCAGGCGCCTTGTGGACGCCGCGGGTGTCGTCGCTGCGCGCCCATATGCCGGAGATGTGGCCGCTGGGCGGCACGAACACCGCTTGCCCGAGGCGGGGGTCCATGACCTTGATCCAGGGGTAGTAGAGCGCCGCGTACTTGGAGTCGTAGCCCGCGGTGTCGACCCGCCACTCCTTGACCTGCTGCGCCTTCATGCCGAACGGCGCGTCCAGGATGGCGACCCGGTCGGCCATCAGCTCGCAGTGGGCGATCATCGCCAGCTGGACGGCCTTGACGCCCTCCATGCCCAGCGCGCCGCCGACGTGGGCGGCCATGAGGTCGGGTGCGCACAGCATCGTCACCTCGTCGACCGCCTCGAGCCCGGCGAACCCGGTACGGTCCGCGGAGTTCCCCACGTAGTCGTCGGGCGCCACGCTCTCGGTCGTCGCCAGGGCGACGCCAGCCAGTCGTACCTGCCCCTTCCGGGGGGCGGCGAGGACCGCGCCCTTGACCTCGTCCACCTGGATCAGGCGGGAGTCGGACTTCACCTTGGTGGCGACGAAGTTCGGGCCACGCTTGGCGCTGACGTTGTCGAACGTCTCTTCCACGCGGCCTCCGCGGCGGACCACCAGCTTGAAGTTGTCGTCGGACGGGTCCGACGCGTCCTCCACCTCCACGGTGAGGTCAGCGCCGGCGGGCCCGGGCTCGCGGGCGGCGACGGCGAAGGCGGGCTTGCCCCCGGCCGTGGCCGCCGGCAGCTCGGCCCGCGGGGGGGCGCTGTCGGCGGTGCCGTCGCCGTTGGCGCCGATGCGCACGACGTAGGCGGCACCGCCTCCGTTGAGGAAGTAGCCGTACACCGAGTGGGCGAGGAAGGAGCCCTCGACGAAGTCACCGAAGGTCTGGGTGAACTGGGTCCAGTTGGTGACGAGGACCGGCTCGTTCGCAGGGCCCTGCTCGGCGAAGCCGACGAACCCGGCGACAGCGGTACCGACGCCTTCGATGGGGCGCGATCCCGACGAGACCTCCTCCATGTACACGCCGGGGGACAGGTACGTTGGCATTGACGCCCTCCAGGTCGAGGCGACTGGTCGGGCACGAGCGTCGCAGCGCGACGTGGCGAGAGCAGGCGCCCGCCGGGCCAGTCGGCGGGCAGTCGTCGCTGCACGAACGGGCAACAGCGGGGTCTCGTTCGTCCGCCCGCCGGCCGCTGGTGGGCCCGGGTGCGCTCGTCCAGAGTCGAGGGCGTGCTCCAAGACGTGGATGCGTCGCTCAGGACGTTGCTGGAGAGCTCGTTCGCCGACGAGAAGGTGACGATCGTGTTCGAGCCGCCCACCGCGTCGTGGGCGGCGGAGCAGCAGGACCCGGTGCTCGACGTGTTCCTCTACGACGTGCGCGAGGCGCTGGACGGTCGGCAGGGCGAGGCCGAGGACGTGCGGGACGGGGACGGCCGGGTGGTCGGGCGGCAGGGACCGCCGCGGAAGTACCACCTGTCCTACCTCGTCACCGCCTGGGGGGGCGGCCCCGAGCAGGAGCACCGCATGCTGGGGCGCGTCCTCGAAACCGTTCCGGAGCACGACGTCATCCCCGCCGGCTTCCTCGAGGGGCGCCTCGTCGAACAGGGCCTTCCGGTGTCGGTCCGGCTCGCCACTTCAGACGCGGCCGCCGGTCCCGGCCACGCCGCGCTGTGGTCGGCACTGGGGAACACGGCGAGGACGGCGCTGGCCCTCACCGTCGTGGCGCCCCTGGTCCCGGCCATGTCCACCGAGCTGGCCCCGCCCGCTGAGCGGATGAACCTCGGCGTGTCGAGGGAGGACGCCCCGTCCGGTGCCCACCAGCGCCCATCGGAGCGACGCCGGGAGACAGGCGGGCAGCAGGCGGCGTTTGACGGCCGTGTGGTCCGGCGGTGGTCGGGGGTCCAGCGCAGCGAACGCGGGCCGGCGTCGGGCAGCGCGGAGGCGTCGCGGTGACCCGTTTCCGCCTGTCGACCCACCCGCTCCCGTCGCTGCTCCCGCTCCCGGCGACTTGTTCCGGATCCGCTACAAGGTGGAGAACGGGACGAACGGGCTCATCGAGGGGCACGTGGACCATCTCCTCATCCGCGACGAGCGCAGCTTTCCTCTTCATGAGGGCTGGCACCGCGCCGCGCCGCTCGAGGGCGGGGCGTCGTACGAGGCCGAGGTCGAGTTCCCGGGGCTGGAGACCGGGAGGTACGAGCTGTGGCTCACGCTCGACTCGCAGGGCGACTACGAGCAGGGGTACGACGAGCTGGTGATCGGGTCGGAGGCCGTTTCGGGTGGCGACGCTCCCGGCGGGCACGCAGCGCGAGGTGACCGTGGCGACGGGCAGTGGGCGCACACCTACCACGTGACGGTGATCACCAAGCCGGCGCCGGTCGAGCCCATCCACGCGGGCGAGCCCTTTCGCATCGAGTACGAGGCGTACAACGAGGGCGGGCCAGCAGAGCCCGGCGACCAAGGACTGGTGCTACATCGAGGGAGCGGGAGCGACATGGGAGAGCTGGTGGCACCAGGACCCGCTGGACCCGGGCCAGCACTACTGGCCGACCGTGGAGGTTCCCGCACTCCCCGAGGGCGACGGCGCGTACGTGCTCAAGTGGAGGCTGGAGGTCGACAACCCCGACCGGGCGGGCGGCTCGACGGGCGAGACGCCGTTCCGGCTGCCGCCGGCGCCCTGATCCGGCGCGCCGGCGGCAGCGATCATCGCACCTCGCTCAGATCAGACCCTGGCGCACGGCGAAGGCGACGGCGTGCGACCGGTTGCGCAACTGGAGGCGCGTGGTGACGTCGTGGATCACGTTCTTGACCGTGCGTTCCGAGTAGCACAGCGTGCGGGCGATCTCGTTGGTGTCGTTGCCGTCGGCGATGAGCCGCAGGACCTCCACCTCCCGCTCGCTGAGCCCGGTGAGGTTCAGTCCCCGCGGCGCCAGCACCTGGCACTGCAGGCGCGCCACCTGGCTGAGCAGGCGACCGAGGAGGTCGGGAGGGATGCTCCCGTCGCCCTCGCCGGCCGCCCGCACGGCGCCGACCAGCCGCTCGGGCGACGCCTCGCTCCGGCGCACGACGGCGCACACGCCGCCCTCGACGGCCCGCAGCAGTGCCGCGTCGTCCAGGCGGGCGGCGACGAGGACGATCCGCGCGTCGTCGGTGCGATGCAGGGACCGCAGGAGGCGCACGGCGCCCTCGTCGACCTCGTCGGCGACGACGACGGCGACCGCTGCGCGCTCCGCGTCGGCCTCCTCCAGCACGCGGATCTCGGGGCGGCTCCGGAGCTGACTGGCCACCCCCGAGCGCGAGATCGGATCAGCAGCGTGGACGCGGATGGTAATGCGTTCGGTCATTCTCAACCCCCCAGGGAATAGCTTGCGGCAAAGAATGCCAAGACCGTCTTTTCGTCTACTTTCCCGTGGCTCAACGAGGCCCGTGGCGGTGGGGCCGTTGCCCGTTCGGGCAGAGGCGCTGGGCAGGAAGGTGTTCCCGCCCGGCGGCCCGCCATCGCGCTGACGGCGACACCGAGCCCTGGTGGACTCGGGGCATGGCCCGGTCAGGACGGAGCCGGCTGGCCAACTTCCTGGTCGTCCTCGTCGCCACGGCGGGCGTGCTGCCCGCCGGTGGAGTGGCGTGGGGGGCGGCCGACGCGCCAGCCGGGGATCACGACCGCGTCCCGGAGGAACCGCCAGCGGTGATGGAGGTGCCCGCCCCGACCCCGACCCCCACCGCGCCGACGCCGCTCGACGCCCAGCTCGTGGAGGTGGCCGCCGCCCTCACCGCCCGGCGCCAGGATGCTCGCGCGCGACTGATCGCCGCCCGCGTGGAGGTGACCGAGGCGGAGCAGCAGGTGCGTTCGCTCGAGGTGGCCCTCGCCGAGCATCGTCATGCCGTGGCCGCGCTGCGGCGCAGGCTCGACGCGGCAGCCGAGCGACGGCGCCGCGATCGCTCCCAGCTGCGCCGCCTCGCCGTCGACCTCTACGGCGGCGGTGGGTTGTCACGGGTCGCCTTCGTCATCGAGTCCGAGAGCTTCGGCGACCTCGCCCGGCGGGCGAGCGTGACCAACGACGTGCTCCTGGCCGCCCACCGCGACGTGCGAGAGGGCGAGGCGGTGCGGCGGAACCTCGTGGAGCAGGTCGGTGCCCGCCGTGGCGTCCTCACCCGCATCGGCGAGGATCTCGACGTCGCCCGGCAGCGGCTGCGGACCGCCGTCGCAACAGCGGCGGGGCGCGAGCAGGACGCCGCCGCCCTCGAGGTGACCGACGGGGTTCCTGCTGGTGGGATCGCCTTCCCGGTGGCCGGCCCCACCACGTTCACGGACACCTTCGGCGCGCCGCGGATGCCGGGCACCCCATTCGCGCACGCCCACCAAGGCGTCGACCTGTTCGCCGCCGCCGGGACGCCGGTCGTGGCCCTCGAGCGCGGCACCGTCGTCCGCGTCGGCACGGACCTGCTCGGCGGCATGAAGCTGTGGCTCGCGGGCACCCAGCGGTGCGCGTTACTACTACGCCCACCTGTCGGGGTTCGCGGCGGGAATGATGGAAGGTGCCGCCGTGGAGGTGGGCCAACCGCTCGGCTTCGTGGGCAACACCGGCAACGCGGCCAGGACCGCACCGCACCTGCACTTCGAGGTCCATCCCGGTGGCGGCCCAGCTCTCAACCCGTACCCCCTGCTACGCGAGGTGGCCAGTGCGACGGGCGTGTGGGGCCCGGCGCGAGAGGAGGAGCGATGAGGCGACAGGAGCGGCGCCATCGCCGGCGCCGGGCGAGCTTGGCGCCATCGCCGGCGCACGCCGGCGACCTCGACTGGATCAGTCACCTCCGCGAGGAGGTGGACAGCGAGCCTCTCGCCGCCGCCGGCCCTGCTCCCGCTGCCCGCCAGCCGACGACCGGCGACGTGCTCGACACGGTCACGAGAGTCGGGGAGGACCTGCGACGCTCGCTCGAGGACGTCGGAGACCGGGTCTTCGGCGGGGAGGACCGCGCGGTGCTGCGTCGGGTGGCGGGTGCCGTCGACGACCTCACCCACCGGGTCGAAGCGATGACCGTGCAGCTCGAGCGGATGGCTGGGCACCAGGCGGCGGGGCCCACCCCCCGACCGATCCGTGCGGACGTCGGTGCGACGGTGGCCACGAGGTTGCTCGCTCTGGTGGACCAGGCGGCGCGAGGGCGAAGCGGGCGGCCCGGACGGCGGCGGGAACGTCGGGCGCCTGTGCGCTGATGAGCTGGATCAGGCAGGCCGCTTCCCGCTCGTCGGGGTTGCACTCGTGGCGCTCCCCAGCGGCTGGTAGGGGCCGAGCGGGTGGTCGGCCACGAGGGCGTACGTGCGATGGCTCCCCGCCCGTCCGTCACTGGCCGCGTAGTAGACGTACCACCGCCCGTCGATGAGGTGCAGCTCCGGGGCCCACAGGTGGTGATCGTGGCTGCTGCGCTCGCTCTGCGCCCAGATCACCGTCTCCACGTTGCGGTTCATGTGGGCGAGGTCGCTGAAGCGCTTGACGACGATGCGTCGCTTGCTCCTCGCCGACTGCACGAGGAGCAGCGCCCCGTCGCGGGCGACGACCCACGGGTCCTGCCCCGGGAAGGGCCGACGCTCCCGGAACGTGTCGAGGAAGCTCACCGTCATCCTCCGAGGGGGGCGACGACCCGGTCGGTGAGCAGGCCGAGGAGCCAACCGGTGGTGAGCAGCACCCACACGGTCACGCTGGCGTGGACGAGGGCGATGCTGTCCTCATCGCTGAGGTAACGGGCGAGCGGGACCAGCCAGAAGACGCTGCGCAGGAGGCGGCGCCAGGGCTTGTTCTCCAAAGTCGGCGGAGAGGGCGTCGACGCAATAGACGACGAAGGCCATGGTCGCCTGGGCGAGGACGAGGAACCCCGGCGTCGCCACCCGGTCGTACTCGAGGGTAAGGAGCCAGCCGGTGGTCACCAGGAACCACACGACGGCGCCGAACCGCCCCAGCTTCAGCAGGTTCCGGTGCGTGAACCAACTCGCCAGCGTCACCATCCACAGCACGGCGCGGGGCGAGGCGCTCGCGGCACGGGCGGCGGGCGTCGTCGCCGATGGCGTCGGCGCAGAACACGATGAAGGCCAGCGTCACCTCGAACAGGAGCAAGCCGATCATCTCGGTGGTCCGCGAGCAGGCGGGCTGGCGCCGGCCGGCCGCCGGCGCCACCCGGGTGGGTCCCTGGGAGGACGGCCCATGCCAGAGAGGCCGGCCGCGTGACGGGGAACTTGACCCCGCGGTCGACGAGGGTGGTCAATGGGGCGGTTCGCGGGCCTGCCGCGGCGGTGCTCGTCGCCGAGCCGGGCGGCAACGTCTGCGCCGACAGGCGTCGGCGGGCACCACGACTTGGAGGTGAACCATGCGAGGTGACGACCTGCGAGCGCTGCAGCAGCCGCTCAAGGAGCGCTACCGCGAGGAGCCGAGCGCGGCCCGGATCACGCTGGAGGCGGAAGGCACGCTCGACGAGGGCATCGCCTGCTCGGTGGCCACCGGGACGGCGTTGGCACGAGCGGGCCTGCACCCCGCCACCGGCGGCGACGGGCTGTCCCTCTGCTCGGGCGACATGCTCCTCCAGGCCCTCGTCGCCTGCGCCGGCGTGACGCTCCGGGCCGTCGCCACGTCCCTGGGCATCCCCGTGGACGGAGGGACGGTTCGGGCCGAGGGCGATCTCGACTTCCGGGGCACGCTGGCGGTGAGCAAGGACGTGCCCGTCGGGTTCCCGGCGATTCGCGTCCACTTCGAGCTGGAGGCCGACGCGAGCGACGAGCAGCTCGCCACCCTCCTGCGCCTCACCGAGCGCTACTGCGTCGTCTACCAGACGCTGGCCCGCCCACCGGCGCTGTCCGTCTCGCGGGCCTAGCCGCCGAGGCATCCGGCCACGGGCGCGTCCGCCATCTCGGCGCCCGACCAGCTCGGGCCCATCATCCCCGTGCGCTCCCCCCGAAGGCACCACTACCAGTGTGCCCGACGCGGTCGTGAACGGGGCGGCGCGATCGTGCGCATCGGTGGCGGCCGGGCGCCTCCGGCACTGGTGCTACCGCGACGGGGTCAAGGCGGGGCGGCACGGCGCCCTGCCGGTTGGGATGCCCACCAAGGGCACCGGCTCGTCGCTCAGTCGCCGAACTCGAACATGTCGCTCAGGAACGACTTCTTCCGCTTGTACGGCTTGCGGCCGTAGCCCTCGTACCGCTGGTAGCGGTCGTCGTCGCGGGAGCGGTCGTCGTCGCGATCGCGGTAGCGGTCGTCGTCGCGGGAGCGGTCGTCGTCGCGGTCGCCGCCGGCGCCGCCCAGCTCGACCGCCGCCCGCTCGAGGATCTTGTCGAGCTCGCCCCTGTCGAGCCAGACGCCCCGGCACTTCGGGCAGTAATCGATCTCCACGCCCTGCCGCTCGCTCATCTGCAGGGTCTCGTCGTCCACCGGGCACCTCACGCCGCAACGCTAACCCCATGGCACGTGAGCCGCGGTGGCAGCGCCGGCCGGCGACGGGTTGAGGGTTGCGTGGAGCTTGCTGCCTTCGTACGATTTGCCGCCCCAGGCACACTCCGGCGAGCCCGCACGCCGGCCGCCGCAAGGAGGTTCCCCATGCCACGCCGCGTCGTCGTCGCCCTCTTCGTGCTCGCAGCGACTGTCGCCGCCTGGGGAGGCGCCGGCGCCGCCGATCCAGCCGCCACCGCGACACGGGTGGTCGGCGACGACGTCGTCGACACGCCCGTCGAGGTGCACGGCGCCCACGACGGCCAGCACGGGCCCAGTGAGGGCCACCTGCCCGGGTCCCGGCGGAACGTCGAGCTGCTGGGCCGGGCGAACATCGCCGGCGCGGCGCCCGGCCGGGTGGCCGACGTGTCGGCGTTCGGCAACTACGCCTACCTCGCGGTCCGCGACCCGGAGGGCTGCTCGGACGCCGGGGTGTCGGTGGTGGACATCTTCGACCCGCGCGGGCCCGAGGAGGTCCGGTTCATCGACGCCACCGAGGGCTCGCAGCCGGGCGAAGGGTCGCAGGTGGTGAACCTGGCGACGCCGGCGTTCACCGGGCAGGTGCTGGTGTTCAACAACGAGCTGTGCCGCCTCGGTGGCGATGGCGGCGTGTCGCTGTGGGACGTCACCGACCCGCTCAACCCGGTGGTGCTCACCGCCCATGCCGGCGACGACACCCCGCCGGGGTTGGCCAGCAGGCTGCACCAGATCCACAGCGCCTTCGCCTGGCAGGCCGGGGACCGCGCCTTCGTGGTGCTCGTCGACAACGAGGAGGAGGCCGACGTCGACATCCTCGAGATCACCGACCCCCGCCGGCCCGTGCTGGTGAGCGAGACCGATCTCGACGCCTTCAACGTGCTCCAGCCCGACGTGCTGGGCCAGGAGTCCTTCCTGCACGACATGGTGGTACAGCGGGTGCGCGGCCGGTGGACGATGGTGGCGTCGTACTGGGACGGCGGGTACGTGCTGCTCGACGTCGAGGACCCCGCCAACCCGACGTACATCGCCGACACGACGTTCCCGAACCCCGACACGCTCACCGGGCTGCCCGGCGCCGAGGGGAATGCCCACCAGGCCGAGTTCGCCGCCAACGGGAACTACATCATCGCCGCCGACGAGGACTTCTCCCCGTATCGGATCAGCCCCTTCGAGATCACGAGCGGGCCCAACGCCGGCCCGCTTCCCGCCGGCGAGTTCGGCTTCACCGTCCCCATTCGCACCTACCCGGGGTCACAGGTCGCCGGGCCGACCATCTACGGCGGCCTCGGCTGCCCCGGCTCGGAGGCGATCCCGCCGGCCTCCACCCTCGCCGTCGAGCCCGGCCAGCAGCGCGTCGTGGTGCTCCTGCGCGGCGGCTGCTTCTTCTCTGAGAAGGTGGAGGAGGCGCAGCAGGCCGGCTACGACGCCGTCGTCATCGCCAACCACCACGCCGGCGCCGCTGGCGGCGAGGCGGCCGACGCCTACACATGCGGGGTGGCCGGCCACGTGTTCACGCCCACCATCGGCGGCGTCTGCGTCGGCCACCGCGCCTTCCATCTGCTGTTCGCCACCACGCCGTCGTACACCGGCGACGACGCCCCCCCGGTGGGCACCGTGGGCGCCCCGATCCGAGCGAGGTCGGTGTTCGACGGGTGGGGGTACGTGCGCCTCCTCGACGGGCGCACCCTGGCCGAGATCGACGCCTACGCCATCCCGGAGTCGCTCGACCCCGCCTTCGCGTTCGGGTTCGGCGACCTCTCGGTGCACGAGGTGGCCGTCGACCCCGCGAACAACGGCCTGGCCTACCTCTCCTACTACTCGGGTGGCCTGCGCGTCGTGCGTTACGGACCACGGGGGCTGCAGGAGGTGGGCCACTACGTCGACCCTGCCGGTAACAACTTCTGGGGCGTCGAGGTGCACCGCGTCTCCCGGCCCGGTTTCCGCCTGCCGGTCACGTTGATCCTGGCCAGCGATCGCGACAGCGGGCTGTGGATCTTCCGGTACACCGGCGGGTAGCCGGTACGTGCCGCGATCAGGCCGGGTTTCGGGTGCCGTCCGCTTCTCGCGTGGGCGCTTCCTCGTCGTGTGCCGTCCCCCGCTGAAGGTCGGCGACGAGTGTCTCGATGTGCTTTCGCGGGAAACGTCGGTGTCCGCCCAGCGTCGCCATGTAGGGGAGCCGCCCGTCGTTCGCCCAGCGCACCACCGTCTTGGGCGTGACGTGAAAGAGCTCGGCGACCTCGGAGACGGTGAGGTACTCGCGCCGGCGCCTCGCCACGAGATCCTTGTCGGTGGCCATCGGCGTTTAGACGGCCGCCTCGCGGCCGTTCGCGCCGCCTCTCCTCGTCGCCGACCGGGCCGACGCGGCGGGCACGGTAGTCGGCTCGGCGGCGGGTACGGCCTCGTAGCTCCACACCTCGCCGGTGGCTGCCACGTCGGCGTCGATGCGCTTGCCCCTCGCCAGCGAGCGCTCCGCCTTCCGTTGCGCCGATTCCCCGTCGAACGCGTCGACGGACAACTTGGCTTCGATGAAGACCTCGAACCGGCGCTTTCGCTTGGGCACCCGTACCCCTCGTGTTGGCTATGTGCGCCATAACTATAGCAACAGATCCAAGAAAGGCAATGGCACGTGGCGGCGGCAAAGGGGATGAGGCAAAGGGATGAGGCAAACGGGATGAGGCAAAAGGGGATGAAACCCGTCTCTTGCCCCTCGCTCCCCGGCGAATGACGATGTGCGCATGCTTGCCGCGTTTTCCATCACCCCGCTCGGCAGCGGGGAGTCGGTCAGCGCCGCGGTCGCCGGCGCCGTGCGGTTGGTGCGCGAGAGCGGCTTGCCCAACGAGACCAACGCCATGTTCACCAACGTCGAGGGCGAGTGGGACGAGGTGATGGGGCTGATCAAGGCGTGCGTGGCGGAGGTGGCGAAGGCGGCGCCCCGGGTGAGCGTGGTGATCAAGCTCGATCACCGGCCCGGGGCCGTCGACGCCCTGCACGCCAAGGTCGCCGCTGTCGAGTCCCACCTGGCCACCGATCCGCCGTGAGGAGGATGAGGGAGGCCGCTCGCGTGGCCGTTTAGACGCGCGAGGCGACCAGCGGCGAGGATACGGGGGATGGAGGTTCTCGTCGGCGTGGAGACCGTCCTGCTCGTGCTGCTGTCAGTGCTCGTGGCGGGACTGCTGCGCAGCCACGCCGAGATCCTGCGGGCGCTGCACCGACTCGGTGTGAACATGGACGAGGGCGATGCCGCTCGGCATGCGATGGGCGGCCGGGCGTTGGCGGAGCAGGCGTACGACGTGTCCGGCGTCACACCCGACGACCAGGCGGTGCACATCGGTGTCCTCGGCGGGCGCCAGGCGACCCTCCTGGCCTTCCTCTCCAGCGGCTGCACCACCTGCGAGCCATTGTGGGAGGGCCTGCGACGGGGAGAGCCGGAGCTCCCCGAGCGGGCCCGGGTGGTGGCGGTGACGAGGGGCCCGGGCCACGAGAGCCCGGCCCGGCTGCGGGCGCTGGCGCCCCCGGGCGTGCCCGTCGTGATGTCGGACCCCGCTTGGGAGGACTACGGGGTCACCGGCTCCCCCTACTTCGTCTACGTGGACGGCGACGGGGTGGTCGGCGAGGGCGCGGCGCGCGACTGGGCGCAGCTGCGCTCCCTTTTGAGCCGGGCGCAGGCGGACGGCGCGCCAGCCGCCGCCGGTGCCGCGTGACGCCGGTGCTCGCCCTGGTCGCCCTGGTCGTCGCCGTGGTCGCTGGCCTCCGCTCGAGCTGGTCCCCCTGAGGGGAGTCCATGATGGCGAGCATCACCCCGCTCGGTGAGCGGGGCCGGGGCAACCGATGGTCGCGCACGGCGGCGGCCCTCACCGCCGGGTGCATGGCGGGAGGGTGGGCGTTGGGCCTGGTGGCCGGCGCCCTGGGCCGCGC